>NZ_LZMK01000322.1:0-1809 GCF_001665865.1 Nocardia sp. 852002-20019_SCH5090214
CAGCACCTCATGATCGTTCACGGGGTGGGTCAGCATTCACCCGGAATCAGAGGGTCAGTCTTCAGGCGGAAGCGACACCAAATTCTGGGTGAGATCAACCCGCGCCTCGCACCTCAACGATACGCCCAACCCCGGCCATCCGGCGCCGCCGCGTCCGTAGCAACGCGGTCAGAGGCGACGTCAGCCGTTAGCTCGCGTTGCCCTCGTCTCTGTCTTCTGCGCTGCCCCTGTTGTCGAAAGGAGTCCCTGTGACCGAAAGCCAGCTCGACGAGGTCGCTGATGTCGCGTCGGTGGTGTCTCGGTGTCTGTCCGATCTCGAGCCGGTGTTCGAGCAGATCGACTGGGCCGAGGACGAAATCGCCCGCGCGCAACGACGCCATCCGCGCCACCGCAACACCCTCTACCACTCGTTCGCGCTGTTGATGCCGACCCATGAGCGGATGCGCCAGGAATTCGTGTACCGGGCGCACTGCCGCGAACTGCTCGACCGCGTCGCCGCAGGCTTGTCTCCGGTGTCCGGGACCGCGGCCGAGGTCGCGCTCGCGGTCATGCAGGCCAGCCAGAAGGCCCCGCTCAACACGGCCGCCTTCGGCCTCTACGTGCGCATGTGGATCCAGGCCGGATTCCCTCACGTGGAATCGGTGACCGATTCACACGAACACTACGAAGCGATCGCAAAATCCCGCATCGACGATCTCGAAGCCGAGACACGCACCCGCCTGTCCGTCGCCGATCGCGTCCTGGGGTCTATCGACTGCCCGGGCCGCCACCACGGGCAACCGGCCGACGACTGCGAATACGCCCGTCCAAGCCTGGCCGCCTGAGCGAAGCTCGCAGGCCCCATCGGGCGCTCCCCGTTGCTCCTTGCTTGCCCTGTCCCTGTCTCTGTCCCGCGCCGGTCGACTCCCCAGTCGGCCGGCGCTTTTCTGTTGTGGAGGGTGTGTGCGTTCATGACCGATCCGATCCTGGGCCCGCCGTGCGCGGTCTGCGACGGCACGACATCCGATACGGAGCTGTGCATCGCGAATGCCGCTGTGTGCGAGTCGTGTTGGCAGCAACTGCCCCGATGCGACTACTGCCGCACCCCGTCAGTGCGGCTGACTCATACCGCGGAGGAGGCGCAGTTATGTGCGCACTGCCTGACCGGGTGGGCGGGGTGTGTGTCGTGTCGACGGTTGACCGGCCCGCACTTGCGCACCGACACCGATCAACTCGTGTGCGCGCGGTGCGCGGGCGCGTTGTTCGCCGCGTGTTTCAGCTGCGGGCGGTTCAGTGCCGACAGCCACTACATCTCCGGCGGGCACCGCGCCTGCCCCCGCTGCGCCAGCCGCTTCCCCGCCTGCCCCGACTGCGGCACCCTTGTCCAACCCGGACACCGGTGCGAGGCCTGCGCCAACCGCGGGAAGGTGTGGAACTACACCTACCGCCCCGACCCCCGCTTCCACGGCACTGGACCGCTGTATCTGGGGCTGGAGTTGGAAATCATCGTCCCGGACAACCGTTTCGACACCTGCGCCGGACTCGCCACCGACCACCTCGGCGACCTCGGATATTTGAAACGGGATTCTTCCATCAGGCCGTCCGGGTTCGAGCTTGTGTCCCACCCGATGTCCTACCGGTACGCGATCGACGAGTTTCCCTGGCCGCTGCTCGAGCAGCTGCAACGGCTCGGGTGTGAGGCCGACGCGTCAGTGGGGCTGCACGTGCATGCCAGCCGGGCCGGGTTCGCCAACCCTGCGCATGTGTATCGGTGGCTGAAACTGTTGTACCGCAACGAAACCGCAGTCACACGGTTGGCGCGCCGGGCAC
>NZ_LZMK01000323.1:0-518 GCF_001665865.1 Nocardia sp. 852002-20019_SCH5090214
GGAACCTGACCCGGAGCGAGCTGCACACCCAGCTCGATCGCCTTGGCTTCCACCGCCGCCCAGCACAGATCATCGAGCTCGCGGCCACGACCCATGTACTTGGCGCGCTCGTCGATCGGCTGCCGATCCGCCTTGCTCAGGCCCTTGCCCAGCGCGACATGGGCGGGACGGCCCTTGCGGTAACGGCGCTCGGCACGCGCGGCCACACACTTGCGACACGCCCACCGCACACCGATCGCGGTCGCGGCCACCGTCGCCAGCCCGCCGCCGACGAGGGTGCCCAGTGCGGCGGTGGCCTCACCGGTCCACGCAATATCGTGGGTGGCCATCAGGTGCCAGCCCAGCGCGACGGGGTTCTTCAGCGGCACATCCTGTGCCGGGCCGCCGTACATCGGGGCCGCCCACACCGCTGCACCGGCCAGCTCGATCAACGACGGCACCCCCACCGCCAAACCGAGCGCCGCGCCGTACTGCGCGTTCTCGCCGCTGGACATCGACGGGGCCTTCTGACTGCGGTC
>NZ_LZMK01000324.1:0-43730 GCF_001665865.1 Nocardia sp. 852002-20019_SCH5090214
CGCTGTCGCGTTCTGGCAACGAGCACGAAAACACTTCGCCGCCAACGGGATCACTGTCAAACGAGTCCTCACCGACATTCAAACTCGGTGATGGCCTCGAAGCTCTCACCGGATACGGCCGGTTGGGTGAGAATTCGAGGCTCCGGCGCCTGCTTGCTACCGCTCAATGACCGAGTGGGGTTGTGCTCCTTGCCTGTTGATCGCGGAGTGAGCAGGGCCATCGCCGGGTGAGATGCGTCCTGTTAGGAACCCGGCGACTTCGGCATCCGCCGCCACGCGGCGCGTTGCGGAGATCCCTGTTGGTGAATGTCTGGTACTGCATCGACTCCCGCGACGGCAACGCTCACGCCGGATCTGGGTGAAGCATTGTCGAGCAGACGGGAGTTGGATCGTTGGAGTTGCGGCTGGGTATCGATGTCGCTTGCCGGGCAGCGCACCAGGCCAGCTGGCCGATGAGCAAGGCAAATTTCTATGGTCAGGTCGCAAGTTCCGCACCACGACCAGTGATCTGCAGCGGCTGTGGTCGATGCTGCCGGCCGGGACCGCCCCCTCGTCGGTCACCGTCATCATGGAGCCCACGCGCAACGCCTGGGTGCCGTTAGCGGCCTGGTTCCGTCGGCAGGGCGCCACCGTGATTCTGGTGCCACCCGAACAATCTGCCGACCTGCGTGATTACTACTGCAAGCACACCAAGTCCGACCGCTTGGACTCGAAAGTCCTTGCCCGGATCCCACTTCTGCATCCCGAGGGCATGCACCCCGCGACCGGGCTCGGCCCCGGTGACACGATGCGCAGGGCGGTCAAGCTGCGCTCCAATCTGGTCAAACGCCGCACCGGCATCCTCGCGCGATTGGATGCACTGCTCGAACTCCTCGGGCCCGGCTGGCATGCCGCGCTCGGCGCGGACCTGGCCAACAAGACGCCCTTGCGGTTCCTGGCGCATTACGCCGACCCACACATCGTGATCCGGTTGGGCCGGGCCCGGCTGACACGATTCCTCGCCCGGCATTCTCGCGGCAGCTGGCGCGAGGAGAAGGCCGACCAACTCCTCGCCGCGGCCCGTGAAACGCTCGATCTCTGGTCTGATGAATTGGACTTCCCGGAGTTGGCCGATGACATCGCGATCGAGGCCCGGCTGGCCTTGCAGCTCACCGAGGAGATCAAGGAACTCGAAACCCGCATCGCGGCACTGCTGGACAAGGCCGACCCGGATGGCATCGTCAGCTCGACGCCCGGGGTAGGCCCGATTCTCGCAGCCCAGATCCTGGGCCGCTTGGGCGATCCCAACCGCTTCGACTCCCTGGCCGCGATCCGTTCCTTCAGCGGCCTGGTGCCCAAACTCGAATCTTCTGGATTGAGCGGAAGGCACGGTGGACCAACGAAATCCGGAGACGCGTGCCTGCGCGAAGCGCTGTTCATGGCCGCTGAGCAGGCACGGCGCAGCGATCCCTCGCTGGCCGCGAAATACCACCGACTCATGACCGACAGCGGCAAACACCACAACTCCGCGGTCTGCCACCTCTCCACGACCCTGCTCACACGCATCGCCGCCTGCTGGCGCCGCGGCGAGCACTACGTGATCCGCGATGTCGACGGCAGCCCGCTCACCTCGGAACAGGGCCGCAGGATCGTCGCCGACCGATACACAGTCCCCGCCGACATCCGCGCCGCGCGACGCACCACCGGTGCGAGGACGGGCCGACGACACCAGGAGTCGCACAGCGCTCCACCGATCGGCCCGTCAACAACCAAGGCTACGAGCCTTCCAGCGAGTTGACATCCGTTAGGAACTCAACGGCGCCTGCTACATCTCCCAGCTGTGGCGATCCGAGCTGGCCGGCAACGGGATCACGCATAAACGAACCCGGCCCTACCGGCCACAGACCAACGGCAAGGTCGAACGGTTCAACCGCACCCTGCTCGAGGAATGGGCCTACGCCCGCCCCTACCGGTCCGAAACCGAACGCCGCGCCGCGTTCACCACCTGGCTCCACACCTACAATCACCACCGCGGCCACACAGCACTCGGTGGACACCCACCAGCCAGCCGCGTTCCTAACCTCTCAGGTCAGTACACCTAGTGGCCCACAACAATGCAACGGCGACCCGAGGGTTGCCTGTGACCTGCGGTCTGACGGCTTTAGCCCACGTTGAATTCGTAGACCGCGCGGCTACGACCCGGCCCCTTGTAATCGGTGGTGACCGAAACACCGTCGATCTCGTGGTCGCCGGGGACGTTGACATAGCCGAGGGTGATCCAAGTAGCGTGCGCCGCTCGATTTCCCGGTTCAGATGTCAGGTAAATCCGTTCGCAACCCCATTTTTCGGCTTGAGCGTGCACGCTTTTCAGCAACGCGCGAGCGATGCCTTGCTGCCGATGGTCCGGATGGATCATGACGTCTTGGATATACACCTCTGCTGGGTTGTCCTGGCTGCGGAACGCGATCACCACGCCGGTGAGGGTGTTGGTTTCGTCGATCATGATGGGGCAGGTTGAGGAGAACAGTTCGGCGTACAGCCAGTAGTCGGACATCCCGCGGGCGCGAATGAAGGGTTCGCCGAGTTCCATGAGGTCGTGAACTTCGTTGATGTACTCGACGCTGAGGGAAGTGACGTTCATGGACGCTCCTGCGTGTGAATCTTTCGTACGATGCTGGTCAGTTGATATGTGAGGTCGGCCGGGGCGACTGCATCGGCGATACTTCGGCCGATGATCGCGATATCCCAGTCGGGGCTGCTGGTGAGTTCGTCGTCGGTGGCGCTGAATCCGCCGGAGACGGCGACGGGAAGTTGGCTGCGGCTGCGAATTGTTCGGGCTGTGTCGAGGGGGTGGTTGCTTCCAACACCGAGATCGATGTTGGTGGTGACGACGAAGCCATCGATCCCGGTGCGTTCCATATCACGGAGCCATGTGGCATCGACATGCGAACGCTGGGTATCAAGGACGAGCGCTACTCCGAGCCGACGTCCAGCGGCTACGGCGGCGGAAACGCTTGCGATGGACGCCGGCCCGATGAGGGCCACGATGTCCGCGCCAGCTTCTGCGGCGAGTTCGACTTGGTCGCGCCCCCAGTCGGCGGACATCATTTCGGCGACGACTGCTGCCTGTGGTGCTGTGCGCTTGATCGTGGCGATGGCTTCCACGCCCGAGCGTTTGATCAACGGGTCGCCGACTTCGATGAAGTCGGCTCCGGCGTCGACCGCCGCTGTAGCGATGTCGACGGCACGATCAAGCGAATGAACATCGAGGGCAATTTGGAGCGATCGCTGGCCGCGAGTCCGCCGATAGCGTTCGCGGATGCTGACTACAGCAGGTGAGCGTTCGTTCCGTCCGCGAGTTGCTCGCGCTTCTCTGGCGGTGAGCCAGCGTTGCGACGATTCGGCCAGTGCGACAATAGATTTTTCGAGTTCGGCTGGTAGTTGGACCCAGCCGGTTTGCACTTCACGAAGCAATCCGAACAAAGCTTCGTCCATCGCCGGGGACGGTTCGAGGCAGCTGTCCGAACTCAGCAGACGGATTCTCGTCAGGAGTTTCGCTGTCGAGGCCGGTGGCGCAGCCCAGGTGGTGTCTGCTGCGACGGTGGCGATCACTGAGTCAGCGACCATGAGGTCTGGAAGTGGTGCAGGCCCGCCGGGGAGAACTCCCTGAAGCGCGAGTTCACGGACGTGCCAGTTGCGGTCACTGAGCAGTGTTTCGAGACAACTGAGCCCTGCTGCGTGATCGAGTGTTCCGACGACGCGAGCTATTGCTGCGCGGACCTTGTAGTCGTCGTCGCGGACGAGGTGGTGGACGATCCTGTCGGTATGCTGCCGCGCAATTGTGCGACGTTCGAGCAATGCGTCGGCGAGTCCGGCGCGCACTCGCCAATCGAGATGCAGCAGCAGCTGCGCGAGCAAGTCTCCCCCATTGTGGTCGTATGCGGTGAAAAGGTCGAAGTAGCGGGCGACAAAGACGGCTTCGGCCGTGTTGTCGAGATCTATGCCGTCGAGGACGCGTGTGCTAACTCGGACGTCAAAAGCGTGTTCGATGTGGCCCGCGATATCGGCCCAAATCTGTGAACCATGGATCCGCAGTTGCTTGACCACCCAGGGTGCGTAATGCTCAGCCAGGCTGTCCGGCAGAGCCGGAGTCGCGAGTAGCGCGCGGGCGAGTTGGCGACCAGAAGTCTGGGTACAGCGGTTCGCGCACGATCGTAGGACCTCGACGGACAGGGTTATGCCTTGAACCGCGGCTGTTTCGATCAGCATGGGCAGTGCGGTATCCGTGCTGGTCGACGGCGCCAGAGCGATCATGTCGATCAGGCTCGGCGCGGAGGTACTGAGGGCGCACACGGCAAAATCGAAAACCCCGTGCACCGTTGCAGCACGGGAAGCGAAGGCGGCGAGTTCATTGAACGCGCTGACCGTTGCCATGGACCGGCCCCGGATCGTCATCTCCTCGACAATCCGGATAGCCAGGAAGTACTCACGAAAGACGTCGTGACTGAACCGAATTCCGTCTCCGGATGTCTGCTCGATGATCAGCCCTGCGGCCAGCGCGGCATTGCTGACGGAATCGGCCCATGATTCTGACTCTGCCTTGGTCAGGAATGAGGGAATGACATCGGGCATCAACGTAGAGGCGAGCTGTGCCATCTGCCCTATCACCATGTCGGTCGACGGGCCACCGCGCGCTAGAAGTGTTCGTACACAACGGTCGACGAGATGGAAAGCGCCATTCTCTTGAAGACTTCGGGCGTCGGAACCGTCTGCGCTACAGAGCATCTGCATGTACAGAGGAAGTGTGGCAAGCGATTGCAGGGATTCCGGTAGAGCAGTGAACGGAGCGCGGCTACTGTTGCGATGCGCCTCCCAGATCTCGCGAGCTTCGGTGCGCGTCCACGCCGACAACGAGCACGACTCAGTATGTGTGGTGCCGGGCGGTGCGTAGGCGGTGGCAGCGAGGACGGGGTAAGCCGAAAGGTCGAGTTCCGGTGGGGTGCGCACAGCGAGGATGAAGCGGAGATCCTTCGAGTTCGCTTGCCGCAGGATGCTGTCGACCTGTCGACCGACGAGGGCAAGCCGATCGTCCGTGTCGACGTCGTCGATGATGACGACCAGCGGTCGATTCAGCAGATTCGAGGCTTGCTCCACACTGAGTAATGCGTCGTTGCCGCTGGGCAGAGATGCGTACCTGAGTATCTCGGTCGCTACGTCGGTGCTGGTTGAGATCCAGTTCGCGCAGGAGTGGAGTTGGAAGTCCACTCGGGTCGCCCATTGTTGGGCCAGGTGCCGTGTGAGCCGGGTCTTTCCCGTGCCAGCGCGCCCAGCGAGGACGAAGGTTCTGGCCGGCGAGTCGAGGAACTGTTGGAAACGGTGGACCGCCGTCTGATCTGGCCGGTAATCCACATCTGCGAGGCTTGGGCCGACGGTGTCGAGTAGGACCATGGTCCGCGATCCAGACGCGCTGGCAAGGTTCGCTTGTGGTCCGTCGGTTCGGGCCTTCGCATGCGATGGGTCAGACCGCAGGATGAGTTCGAATCGGTCGCTGACCTCGGCGCCGGACCGCGTGAGGTCGCTATCGAGGATTTGCTGCGTCTCGTAGCGCAGTCGCGCCGCGATGCCTCGCTGTTCCCAATTCGAGACGGCTGCGTCGTTGACTCCGAGGTGGGCAGCGAACTCTCGAACGCTCATACGCTTCGCCTCACGGAGAGCCCGTGCCTCTCGCCCGGTCCACCGGGCCACGACCGAACCCATGAGCGGATCAACCCCCATCCCGTGTTCGCTGCGCTGGCCCAACACTAGCCAATCGGCCGTGAGCCTAGGGCAAGACTAGGGCAGCACCGGGTGTCCGTGGTTGGCGCAGCGTGACAGCGTAAATCTGGTCGCTTCGAACGGCCGGTGTGTTCGACCGTTCGGAGCTAGATGCCCAAGGTGGCGCGAATGACGGTGGGACACAGGTCGTCCTGAAGGAAGGTGGGTTGGGTTGTTAGCGCGCGATGCTGCGATGGAATTTTTACCGAATCAGCTGACGGATAACGAAACTGGTTGGAACACAGAGCGTTTGATGGAATGACGATGTACCTACGGCTGCAACTTCCGCGTTCGGCTGGAGGTTAGACTGCCTCGCCGGCACCCGCTCTATCCATCGTTTGTGGGTTCCCCAGTACCGGCAACTCATTCGCTTCACGCGGTTTGGATTCGATAAATCCCAGGAAGGGTCGCGCCTAATGCCTCAGAAGGTCGTCAAGGAGAAGGTGCTGGTCTACGTCGTACGCGACGACAAACTGCTGGTATTCCGCCACACCGATTATTCGTATGAGCAGGTCGGTATCCAGGTCCCGGCCGGAAGTATCCGTCCCGGAGAGTCCCCGCAGGACGCAGCGCTGAGGGAGGCGCGCGAGGAGACGGGGCTGAACGAGTTCAAGGTCGTCCGTAAGTTGGGCGAATTCAGTTACGACATCTCGCCGTATCGGTGGGAGGTGCAACAGCGTCACGTGTTCGAACTGGAGCTGTGCGAACCTGCGCCGGAGCGGTGGGCCAGTCAGGAAGACCACGACGGCCAGGGGGAGCCGACCCGCTTCGAGTGCTTCTGGATTCCGTTGGAGGCCGCCCACATCCTTCAATCCGGCCAAGGTGCGCTGCTGGGCCGACTTTACGACTGAGCTGGTGAGACCGGTTCGATAGGAGGGGTTCTCCATGGAGGCCGCAACACCTGCTGCTGATCTGTCACGTCGGGTGTACCTGACGTTGCCTGATACCGAGGATACGGCCGCGGTGTCGGTGATCTTGAAACTTCGTGGGGAGACCTGCGATATCGACTGCGTCTTCTGTTATGAGAAACGCAAGGAAGCTCCCGGCGGGGCGAGGATCGGCGCGGATGACATCGGTCGCCTCGCCGAGCTGTTCGGCGACCGGCCGGTGGCGATCGAGTTGCATGGCGGTGAACCGCTCACAGTAGGGAAACGCCAGATGCGCGAGATCCTCGCTGCGCTGGCCGCGCAGGAGTCGGTGACGCGGGTGACGATGCAAACCAACGGGATCCGCTTGGACGGTGAGTGGTTGGACCTCTTCGACGAGGTCTACCCGGATCTGCATATCGGCATCTCGCTCGATGGCGATCCAGAAGGCAACTCGTGGCGTGTTGGCTATGACGGTCGCGAAACCTACACCAAGGTCGCGCAGTCCCTGAGACTGCTCGAACGTCGGGGCCGCAGGACTGGAATCATCACGGTGGTTACCCCGCGGGTACTTGGGCGGGCCGCAGAGGTGCTCGATCACCTTGCCGGATTCGCCGCCGTCAACGCGATCAGCCTCGTCCCCTGCTTCGACTCGAGCGTGATAGCGCCGACTGCGGCAAGCACCTCGCGAGTCTCAGCTTCGCGCCTGTTACAACGCGACGCATTGAGCGGAGGCAGTCCAGCCTGGTCTATCACCGGCGACGAGTACGCACAGTTCGTTCTGGCCGCGGCCGTTCATTGGGTTACGGCTGGCTTGTTCTCCCGGATCAAGCTGGAGCCGGTCGTATCCACGATCCGGGCCCTTAAGGGTTTGGAGGTCGGGTTCTGTCACTTCTCCAACCTCAAATGCGACCACGTGTTCACCCTCTACCCGGACAGCAGGTTCGGCAGCTGCGACGAACTGCCCTGGCCCGCAGCGCAACTCGGCCACCTAAGTGAACTGAGCGACGCGAATGGGATCGCTGAGGCACAATACCGGCTACCGCTGCTGGCCGAGGGCCGGTCCTTGGCGGCAAAATGTGCGGCGTGCCGCTACCGCGACACCTGCGGCGGGGGCTGTATCGCCACCCGGCTGCGCGCGGCACAGGCTGCCGGATCCGACGACGACTACTGCCGCTATCGGTCCCGGTTGATCGATGGGCTCGCCGCGCTCACCATCCAACCAGAGATTCCCTCTGCAGTCTGGTGCCATCGCGTCAAAGCCCGCCCGCACCAGCCGAATTTGATGGCAGATGTGCCAGGGTTCATGCGTCGCTGGCGAGACCCGGAAGCTGCTAGGGGTTCGGTCCGGCTCGAGGTCAGCGACCACGGCAATATAAACACCCTCGGCCGGCCAGGCATTCACGAGGCCGACGACCTCGACCCGCTACACCCGTTGTGGCGGGATGCGATCGAACCGGGCGTCTGGCCTCTGGTCGACCCGATCACGCGCGAGTGGGGATTGGTGACATATGACAGCTGCCAAGGCCACCACTACGGCGGCTTGGAATTGGCACCGGTCGAACGACGCGTGGGAATTTTGCCCCGCGACCGCCGCGAGTACGCCTCCACTGCCGCCGCGCTGTGCCGGCTTGTCGCCGCAGTGGAAGCCGAATTACCTCCGTCGATCCGGATCGTCGTCGGCCGTGCGGAGCTGACCTGCTCTACTACGGGTAGCCGATTCCCCGTCCTTGACCTGCGATTTGAATGTCCCGAAAAACAGGCCTGGGAAGCCTATTTCGCCGACCTCGACACCGCCACGGCCATCCTCGCGGGGCAGTTCGATGCGCCGAGTCCCGCCGGGAGAACTACGTGCGGGTGTTCTGAGCCTTATACATCGGGTAGGCACGATGAACAACACGTCTGACACCCTCGCGGTCAACCAGCTACTGGGAAGACTGGTCTACTTTCACGTCCTGTTCATCGAGCCATCTTGGCAGCCGCGACACACGATGCAGGCGCAGCGGAGCCTCTGCTGTCGCCACATCGACCTGGGTGCTACCCACGTCTCGAGGCTCTACACGAACACGACACCTTGGACGGCGCTGATACAGATAGCCGCAGATCTCGGCGCCTGGACGACTTGGTGCGAAGACAGCCAAAGGTGTTGTCCGGCATGCCGTATTCGATCTTGCGCCGTGGTCATCGTCGACTGCTGGGCCACCACTGAACAACGCGCCTTTGGGGGCGACCTGCCTGTGCCCGACGATACGCGGCGGCGGTGGTCGACCGCCATCGCCGAGCTGATGGTCAGGGCGTTCGCGCATCAGCACGGCCTCCAATGCGCCGTTCGGTCGAACGTCGACACCACGAGCACACCACCGCCCGACAGGTTTCCACTGACGTTTGAGCTGGCCCGATTGTGGCGAGATCCGACCTGCCCGGACCCAGTGGTCAGCTGGCTCAACCACTGCACTCGACTCGATGACATAGCCGAGCGTCTTTGCCAAGGGAGAAAAACATGACCGGGCGCCGTCCGATCGGGTTCAACGAGACATTGACGGTGGGCAGCATCGAGGAGTTCCTCAGTGCCTCCGAGATCGCCATTCTAGAAGGCTGTATGGACCAGTTCCTGCGTGACATCGATGGCGAAGATATCCGCAGCACCTACGACCAGCGTCGCACCACCTCCATCCACGAAATCCCCGGCCACGACACCGCCGTTGCGATGGCAACCTACGAGCCCGCCGGTCGAGTTGAGATCACCAACATCCCCGGCGCCGCGGAAGACATTCTCCAACAAGCGTTTACCCGCTCCCGACGCGCTCTGCAGCGGTCGCTGCCCTCGGTGAGTTCGTGTCGCCCGTGGACCTACGTGGAATACGGTCCTGGCCAGCACATCACCCCGCACTTGGACGGCATAGCTCCGGACCCGCATGACTGGCCTCGCCAGATCGCAGGGATCAGCGTCGTCATCGGGACACGTTGTCAGGGAGGGGATTTCTTTGTCGAGACCACCTCGGCCGAACAACTGTGGAAGTCCGGTGGTGTCGGCCAAGTACCCGGCTACGACCCTGGGATGGCCTTCGCACGCGACGGTGCTGACAACTCCTCGCCCTGGTTCGCCGCCACGGCGCGCACACGCTGGAGTGCCGCCCCCGCACCGGGCACAGCGCTGCTGTACGGATCACAACTCGCACACGGCACCACCCCGGTCCAGGTGGGTCGCGCGCGCAAATTCATCTCCTGGCTCTTCGCCGACAAACATTGACCGGCCGAGGGACTACGCGCACATGTTGATCGCTCTTGAAGGCATCGCAGGATCGGGCAAGACCACCCTGCGCGACCGGATTCTCCACCTGGCCGAACACTCCGGCATCCCGGTCCGCCATATCGGCCAGTTCTCCTGGCTTTCGCCAGCTGCGACCCGCACCTTGGTCGCGATGCGCACCGGCAGGGCGATTGTCGACGAGCTGGATGCAGTGGCTGCCGTGCTCGACGACCTCACCCTGCACGCGCACCACAACATCGCAGCGGCAGCTCGCGATGGACACGTCCTCGCCGATCGGCTAATCCTGTCATCGGCATGCCTGCTCGGACTTAACTACCCCGGCACAGTCGCACGTCACCTCGAACCGTTGGTTCGCGTCACCAACGCACTTCCCGACTTGACCGTGCTGGTGACCACCCCTGTGGAGGTTTGCGCAGCCCGTCTCGCGGCCCGCCCAACTGCGCAGCGCGTCGGCGACGACTCCGGCACAGCGACCCGATTGCATGAGCTCTACCAGCGATGCGCTGACCTCTGGCCACACGGCACTGGAAGACCGCTCCTCCGACAACCCCTCAACACCTTCGAAGACACGGAGCAGCTGGCGCGGCAGCTTCTCGATGAACTCGAAAAGGTAGGCACCCAGTGAATCTGCATCCGCTGCACCCGGCCACCTCAGTGACGGACGGACTCGCTGACTCCGGCTGGAGAATCATCGAACTTCTGGCATTCACCCGTTCCAGCACTTTGATTCTCGCGTCCCAGGATGACAACGAGCCGGTCGTGATCAAGGCCGGGTTCGGCAGTAACCATGTGCTGGCCGAAATGGACGAGCAGGACCGACCGGCGGCATACGGATTCTATTGGTACCAGCAAATGACGCCAGCCGAGCGAGTTCTTTCACGCGAGGACTTCCGCCACGAACGCGAGTTGGCCCGCGACTGTCGCGGAGCCACCCGAGTTGTTTACCTCATCGACGAAGGCGAGTGCGGCGGATTCGACTGGTACACCATGCCGCACTACCCAGACGGCAACCTACGCGCCTTCACCACCCAAAACGCCTCACCCGCCGGACTCGGAGCGAGCATGACGATCCTTGCCGATGTCGCCGCCGGCCTGGACGAGCTGCACCGACGGGGCATCGTGCACCGTGACCTCTACCAGGAGAACGTACTCCTGAAAAACGGGCGCGGAGTGATCACCGACCTTGGAGCCGCCTGCCGGATCGGCGAGGCCCGCGGTCCACGCCGCCGCGGACCAGAAGTCCACTGGCCACCCGAATACGCCCACTCCTATGCCGAGGCGACCCCAGGAGCGGACGTATACAGCCTCGCCGTGCTCGCCTATCGGATCCTCTTCGCTGACCTACCACGACTCGACGGGCCACGACATCTCGACGGCCTACCCACCACGGTGACTGATCACATCACCGCTGCACTGGCCAACAATCCCGATGCTCGCCCCACTATGACGGAGTTGCACACGAGTTTCCTCGAGGGTGCGACCGCCACTCCATGAATCACTCGACAGGAGGGAACGCAACCACACCACGCACACATCAGATTCGAGATGAATAGCGAACGTAATTACACGAGAAGGGTTTCCATGATGATCGGCACAACCGAAGAGATCACCGACTTCCTTGCCGCGGTCGAGAAGTTGCGCGACGACGAGGGTGCTGTCCGCACGACAGCACACACGTCGAGCATCATCGCTGCGGGCTGGCCGAGCTCCGACCTGTAGTCGCCAGCGTGGGCTGTGCCGATGCCGTCGCAGCCCACCTCAGCCCTACCGTCAAACGCACGAAAGGCGCCGTTGTGGACCCACTCACCGGATTATTTCGATTCCACCGGACGACCGACCTCTACCGGCATCGGACACGCTCGATCTACACGGTCCTGTCCGGCGATGAGTTGCCTAATGGGTGTGAAACGAGTCCTAGTGCAATGGACTACGCGCTGGCCCACCATTACCTCGAAGGGGCGGAACTAGCCGCTCGCAGCGGTGATCGAGACACCTTGAGCTGGTACCGCACCCATTCGAGAACCTTTCCCCCTCACTGGTTCACCACGACTCCTATCGGCCCCACGATCGTGCAATGTCCCGATCCTCGGACACTGCGTCAGTCCCCCATTGCCGATACGCCCTACCACTTGCTCGGCCCTAACACTGAGCCCGCGCCGCCCTTGGCAACCGAGCTGGTTGCCGCAGCCTTCGACATCGGGGCCGAATACGGGTTCGGCGATCTGATCGCCGATCACGCGCCGATCGTCTGCCTGCTCATCGAGCGAAAACTCGGTGAGCCCCTCAACAGCTGGGCCATCACACGGCTACCCGGCACGGTGTTCCTCGACCACGTCGGCGATCCGACGATCCTCGCGCGTGACCTGATCCACGAAGCAGCCCACAATTGGCTCAACACCGCCCTCGCTGCGGCCGACGTCGAGCTCGATGACGGAAAAACGTGGAATTCTCCCTGGAAGAACACGCGCAGGCCCACTTTTGGATTCCTCCACTCCTGCTGGGCATTTCCTCTCACCATGTTGTTCGCCGCCCGCGCGGTCCGTCGAGTCCCCCAGGTCCTGGCGACTTACCTCGCCCAGCACCGTCGAAAGCTGGCATCGACCGCTGCGGACCATCAGCACGCGCTCGCCGCAGTCACCGACACAGATCTTCGCGAGCGACTCCGTACAGTTCACGCACTGGCTCTCCGTGCATGCCCCGATCAACCGCCTCTGGTCACATAAGTGATGGGAAGTAATGAATGACCACGGCACCGAACGCCGTAGCCGGCCATGGTTGGGCGGGCGCCCTCCGTGCTTTTCGTCGTGGGCTTGGGTTGAACCAACAGCAGTTTGCCGAGACGCTTAACGAAGCAGGCGCTGCCTTGGGCCTAAAACTATCCTGCGATCAGCAGCATGTGTCCCGTTGGGAACGCGAGGTCATCCGACGGCCGGACGCCGAGTACGTTCTGGCCCTGCAACGGATCGGTGGCCCCGTTCCGAATGCCCCGGCTGCCGACGACCGAGCCCTGCCTCCCAGCGACGTCTCGCCGTATTCCTCGCAGGTCGCAGGTGCTACGACCGGAGTCGTGGAGCGTCGCAGATTTCTCGCCGCCGTAGCTGCTGCGGCGACCGCCGGATCTGTCGCCGAACTCGCGCCTTGGCTTCCATCGTTTTATCCTCAGCCCGGCCCGACCCCCGGGCGGGCAGGTCCGGCCGATGTGCAATGCGTCCGTGAGGTGACGGCTGGATTGCGCGGGCTCGACCAACGGCATGGCGGATTCGCTGTGCTTGATTCAGCAACAGGTCTGTTGCGGTGGAGCAGCGAGCTATTGCACCGGTGTGGTGATCATGAAACGACGACGGCGATGTCGGTTGCGCTGGCCGATCTCTCCCGGTTGACCGGCTGGGCGTACTACGACACCGGCGACCAGGCTCGTGCACGAAGCTATCTGACGTTGGCGTTGACCTACGCACGTAGCGCGGGTGCTGACAGTCTGGCCGCATCCATCCTGTACGTACTCGGCCGCATCAGTCTGATCGAATGCCAGCCACGTGAGGCACTTCGAATGTTCCAACTCGGACAAATGAGCGCCCAAGACGCCTCCAACATCGGCGAGTCGGCCCGCTTATATTCGAACGAGGCGTGGGCCCACGCAATGATGGGCAATCGTCGGCAAATGCACGACGCTCTCGGTCGTGCCGAACACGAGATCTCCCGCGTGAACGCCGATCCAGATCCGTGGACCGAGGTCTTCTTCGCGGCCGGCGAACATGCCGGGCTGACGTCTGTGATCTACAACGAGTTCGCCTTGACAGCCGACCGGAACTTGCGCGAGCAGTACACTGCGCTGGCCTTGGATCGGGCAGTGGAATCGCTGTCTAGGTCTACGAGCGCTCGTCCTACCCGAAGCGTGCTCTTCGACCAGACAACTATCGCGGCTTGCCGGTTCCGACTGGGAGACACTGATTCAGCGGTTGCCGCCGCAGGCGCCGCGCTGGACCTCACCCAGGAGGTGATCAGCGCTCGAGCCCTCTCTCGTCTTAGCTCTATGGCCGGTGCGGCTGATCCGTTCCGGAAGAAGTCCCACGTCAGCGAAATTGTGCACCAGATAAGGCAACTCGCCCCGCCTGCGCCGAAAACGTTGTTCTAGCCCGTGCTGTCACGCTCCGGGTTCGGAACTTAAGATGACGGGGTGGCGACGAGCATATCGCCGGACCGTGCTGCGGAACTGCACGCTGCGGTAGTCGAGGCATGTAATCACATAGACGTCGATCCCTCCGGGGCCGAGCTGATCAAATACACCGTTAATGCCGTCTACGCCCTTGGCGCGCCGATCGTCGTCAGAGTCGGCTCCGGTGATGTCGGTCATTACCGTGGGACGCGGCTGATCGAGACCGCCAACTGGTTGACACGACATGACGCACCGACGATCCGCCTGGTCGACGCGCAGCAGCCAGTGTTCATCGGCGACTTCACAATAACGTTCTGGCACAAAGCCCATCATCGTGAGCGGTGGACCGCCTCCGACCTCGCCCACCCGCTGCGCGCCCTCCATCTCCTCCCCACCGACGACGCCGACCTACCTCACTGGGATCCGTTCGAGACTGCGCGACATCGCCTGGCCGCAGCCGACGATGGACTTTCGGCGGACGACCTCCAGTGGCTTCAAGATGCATGGCTGGAAGTCGAGCAGAATTATCGGACCGCTGAGTTCTCGATGCCCTTCGTCCTCCTCCATGGTGACCCACACGTCGGCAATCTACTGATAGACCACCGCGACCGGATAGTGCTTTGTGACCTCGATGAGTCGGCGGTCGGGCCAATGGCATGGGATCTGGTGCCGCAGGCAGTCGGAGCCACGCGCTTCAATCGTGCCAACTTCTACCGGGATTTTGCAGCGGAATACGGCGTCGATGTTCGCGACCTCCCGGAATGGCCTGTCCTGGCCAGAATTCGCGAGCTGATCATGGTCACCAGCGTCCTGCCGGACCTCGGGCAGCGCCCCGGTATCGCAGCCGAACAAGCGCACCGGCTGGCCTCGCTCCGCTCCGGTGACGCCGCAGCCGTTTGGCATCCGTACCAGTAGAGAGTTTCTGCTCCCAGGGATTCCGCACCGGTGGCGCCCTGGTACTTACGCGCCGTATTCGAGGCCGCATTAGCGCGCTGTATCCGACGTATTTCCGCGCCGTTGAGTATCAGTGGTTCCCGGGCTTGACTCGAAGTATGGCAACGCGCAACGCAACAGGGCTTAGCGGCATGGAACTTCGCCCACCAAACCCCTCGGCCGCGCGCTGTGGATTCGAATGTTGGCTGATAGCCGCCCAGAGGAGATGAAATGTACGGGGTGATGAATCACGAGCGCGTTCCGGTGATGACTGTGGATTTCGCGCACGCGATTATGCAGGTGCATATCGACTGTGCGTTGTCGATCTGTCCGGTCAAGCAACAGGCGAAACAGCGGCTGATCGAGGCTAATCGCCTTGTCCCGGACAGTAATCGGATGTGATCCGGTTGATCGAACAGGTTCGAAGTCCTGCCCTCCTCCGGCCGTCTAGAAATTCGTGCCCTCGTCTATGCGCGCGGAACCCCGCGACGCGTCTCTCATTCGCCATACTTCCGGATCGAGGACCTCATCATGTCTACCGTTCTCACCGACCCGAGCACTCTGCCGGTGCAGCCTTCTCCCAGTGGTTTTCGAACGACGCGGGAGTACGAGAGATGCCTGTATGAGGGGTTGTTCGGTGGTTGCTTCTACGAGCCGCGTACTCGCGCCCTGACGATCCGTACCCACAGGGTGCGGGCGATCATGGCCCCAGAAGATCTCGCGGAGGTCGCGGCGGGGCGGATGCACGGGTATCTGCCGATCGTCACCCTGGTCCACCGCTCCGGCCCCGGGGTGTGGGTGCTGCTCACGCGCCCGCCGGCCTCCGGAGACGACCTGCTCGCGTTGGCCAGGCGTGCCAAGACCAGGTCGATCGTCATGGTCGGGCCAGGAGCCGAGCTTGCGTTGCCGACCGCTGGAGTATCGCGGCGCCGGTGGCGCGGGCCCGTGCCGACCGCCGCCACCATTGTCGGTGACTTCCCGGCCTACGCCGAGGTGATCGAAGCGCTCACCCATGACGTGTAACCCCACCTGGCCGCCACTACCTGCGTCCCTGGACACGCCGAGTGTGGTGTTCACCGATATCGGTGGTGACGTCGACGACGCCGCAGCGCTGGTGTTGATGGCGATCACCGACCCGCAGCTGGCTCTGGTGGACACCGTCGACGAGTACCCGGATCACCGGCGTGCACGGTCGGCTCGTCATCTGCTGGACGTACTGGCCCGCAGTGATGTTCGCGTGGTCGCGGGGCTCTCGCTCGGCGCGTCGGGATATTGGGCCGCTGATGGCCTGGTCCCTGCTGATATCGAGGTCCCGCCCGGCGACCTTTACGACGTCATGAGCGAACTGTGCGAGGCCGGTTCGAAATCGGTGCGCTGCCTCAGTCTGGGGCCGCTGACCGATATCGCGCGATTGCTGGTCACCGACGCCCATCGGTCCGCGCCGCTGGACTCCGAACGCCTGCTGCGCGTCACGGCGATGGGCGGCGCACTCAACTACCGGAATCCTGAACGGGCCGGACATAACTGGCGGATGAACCCGGCTTCGGTGCAGACG
The DNA here is from genome assembly GCF_001665865.1 of Nocardia sp. 852002-20019_SCH5090214. Taxonomy (NCBI): domain Bacteria; kingdom Bacillati; phylum Actinomycetota; class Actinomycetes; order Mycobacteriales; family Nocardiaceae; genus Nocardia; species Nocardia sp. 852002-20019_SCH5090214. Next base: position 16,572 of record NZ_LZMK01000324.1, read on the forward strand.
GTTCTGGCAGAGACCGAGCATGTCGCATTGGTGCTGTCGGACCATACACCGTCGACGAGATCGCGGTATCTGCGTCCTCGCCGCTGTATCGGCTGCTGGACTCGTTGCCGGGAGCGTCGGCGCAGCTGCTGCGGCAGCATTACGACCAGTTCTTCGGTCGCTTCTACGATTCGAGCAAGCTCCACGACGCCGTCGCCGCGAGCCTCGTGCTGGGGCAGGGGTTCGTGCCGAGGCGTGGGTGAGTTCGAACTGCGGCGTGACGGCCGTATGCGCGAAGGCCCCGGCACACGGGCGTGGCTGTCCGACGGGGTCGACTACACACTCTTCATGGCGTGGATGGAGCAGATCTTCCGGGACGTGCCCCAATGACCGAGGGCGGCGCAGGTCATCGGACATCCTTCACCCGAATATGCCGAAAGCCTGTTGTGATAGCGCCCCTGCCGATCACCAGCTCGCAAGCAACCGAATAGCCAGCCGCGACGAGCAGTCCTCGCTCAGCGCGAGCAGGTCGGCCGGGCGAGCGGTACAAGGTGCATCTCATCGGGTCGCGGAAGGCGCAAGCTCCATACGTTGCACGGCACTGCGTGCAGAAGGAACCCGGTCGAGGGCGTGGATTTCACCGAGCCGGACGGCAACGAAATCAACTCTGTCACAAGTCAACTCATCACCATCATGACGGTCGGCGGCGGATCTTGATCAGCACCATCGTCCAGTCATGATGAACAGGGAGCAGGAACTGCCGATGTCAGCTTGGGATCATTTGGTCATCGCGCAGCGCGAGCTGCGAAGGTCCGGTGCGCCGATATTGGTCTCGATCGGCCTGCCATACAAGGAGGGCCCGCGCACGTGGGCCGTGTCCTTCCGGATCGAGGGCATCGAAGAGGAGCCGCTCGAGGAGACTGTGAGGGGTGCCGACTCCGCCGAGGCATTGATTTCCGCCCTGAGGACGATCGCGGCGGTGATCGACTCGTGGAACGCCGACCACTCGATCACGTGGAACGGCCGGACCGACCTGGGGTTCTCGCCATAGCGATAGTCACCGTTGCCGATTCCGGGCTGCCGCCGAGCCTCGAGCCACGGCTTCATTCCAAGCGCCGAGGTCGATCGCCTCCGTCACGTTTACCTGCGGTCTTGAAACTGTTCATTCGCAACGCTATTGGAGGAAATCATGCCAGTCGGTGCAGCGCCCTCTCGCTCTGAGTGCGTCACGCGGCGGGGCCACCACGACACCAGCATCAGCGATTGGGGGGCGAGGTTCGACGCCCTCACCAGGCAGGCAACGCCTGGTGTGGACGCCGCAATGTTTGCCCGGCAAGCCCTCGCGGCATCCCGCTAGAAGTTACCGGCGACCGTGATGGAACATTTCTCGACTTCCAAGGGCCCCGCCGTTGATTCACAGTCCGGCGAGGTGCGGTCCAGCCGCGAATGCCGGCACACCAGTGTCGATGGGATCGAAGTGTCGTGGCGAGTGGTCGATCATGGCGTGCGCGTTCGGTCCATCCGTGAGGTGGCCGGCCGGATATTGATGTCCTATCGAGGCCCGGACTACCCGGATTTGGGGCAGGCCGAAGAACTGTGGCCGCGGTTGTCAGCGCTGTGGAATGCGGTGCGTGAGGAACTGCGGCTGACGAATCCGGAAGAAACGTCACAAGAGCCTCCCGCGCCCGGCCATGCTGGTCCGGTCGAAGCCCGCCCGGGAGAGGGCATCTCCAACACGACAATCCGACGACCCACCGGAGGTAGCGTCACATGAAACGTGCCGACAAACCCGCACGGAGGTCGGCGCGAGTGAGCTGGGTGTTGTGCACTCCGATCCTGGCGCGGCTGGCGGGCCGGGAGCTGGCGGGGCGGTGGCCGACTACATCGTTCACCGTGAGTCGGCTTCGGCCTCGATCGGTGACACGACGCTCGTCTGTGCTGGTGCAATGGTCCGACGGCCCGAGCGAGGAGGCGGTCAGCAGTTGGCTGGCCTGCGATGCCACCGAACGACGCGCCAGCAGAGCCGCGGATCGATCGCAGCCCGCTGCGTGGATGCGACCGCTGCTGGCCATGTGTGTAGTCACCACCGAGCGCACGATCACTCCCGCTGGCATGGACATGATCGCGGCGGCGCTCGAACGCGACTGCGGGGTGAGCGTGCCACGGACCGACGAGGGTATCGACTGGGAGCGGGCTGCTGATGTATGGGTCATGGCGCCGATTCAACTGAGCGGCAGCGCTTTCGAGTCACTGGCTGGCACGGCGGCAACGACGATGCAGGGCCCGGTCCCCGTCGCTCTCGCGCTGCGCCTGGTGTCGGAGTTCGTCGACCTGACCGGCGGTACAGCGCAGTAGGAGGCGCGGTAGGGACTCGCGGGTGCGGACGCGCTCGGTGTTGTCGAGATAGAGGCCGCTGATCCCGTGTGTACCGGTCGGAGCAAGAGCACGCGCGGGGGCCGTACGGGTCATCCGGCGGATTGCCGCTGTCGTTGCGCGGCATCACGTGCTCGGGACCAGGGAGATGTTCAGGTGTCGTGCTGGTGCTCGCCACGGGGTAGAAACGGTGAGGGCAATCGGTGTGGCCTGGGACGAGTGGGTCGGGTCGGCGATGGTGGTGTGCAGCGGGAACAGCTGACCGTCGATCCGCGCGGTCCACATCCGCGGGAACTCCGGCTGTGTCGACAATTCCGCGATCAGTGCCGCACGGGCCTGCTCGGGCACAGTGCCGCGCGACAGGTAGTGCAGAGCGTAGGTGAACACCGTCGTCACCTCGTGCCAAGCACTGCCCGCGAACACCAGTCGTGCCATCGGATCATAGACCAGCCACCGGAGGAAGTTTCCGGCCTCGAGTAGCCGCGGAAGTTTTTGCACGGCAGCATCATTGGCGGCTGCGATGTCGAAGAGCCCGGCAGTGAGCAGTATCGCGGGGAACCGCGTGGCGGTGAGCTGTTGTTTCATGTCGGCCGGGGCGGGGCCCGGCTCGGGCGCGGCCCGTGCGGAGGTTTCGTTGCGCAGGATCAGTTCGGCCAGGTGGTCGCGGACCTCGTGGGGAAGCCCGAGTGGGGCGGCGAAAGTCTGTAGCGTGCGCACATTCACGCGCCGTTGCCCGCGCAGTATTTTGCCGATGTGCTCCTTGGACAGCGATGTCTGCTCCGCCAGCTCCGAGTGCGTGATCTGACGTCCCACGGTCGCGAAACCCTCGAACACCCTGTGCTCCTCGAGTTCGGCGGCGATGATTCGATCCAGTTCGGCCTCCTCGGGCCGGCTGCTCGTGCCCTCGTCTCTGCTCTCCGGCGTCGGCGGGCCGCCGGATACGGGAGGCTGGTGCGGTGAGATCTGCAAGCCACTGCTGGGGAGATAGGGGTTGATGCCGTCCCGTGTCGGTGGTTGCCCTCTGCCCCGCCACGGCCCATCGTCCGCCCACGGCGACCGGGCTCGTGCCGTGGGGCCGCCCTCGTCGCTGTCGTCGTCGGCGGTGACGAGGCTCTGGTAGACCGCCATGCCCCGGTCGGGACCCGTCTGTGGGCGGTGTGGATGGATGCGTGGATCGGCCGAGTGTGCCCTTGTTCTGGCCATCGCCAGACTCCTCGTGTTTTCGTTCGGCTCCATGTGCGGAGTCACGCCGGGATCTCCCTCCTTGGCAGCGGTGGGAGTTGTTGTGCTGCTGGCGATGTCGAACGGTTCGGCGAACTGGGTGGCTCGCAACAGCTCCAGTTGTCCGTACCGGATTCTCACCAGCATGCGTACGAGCGCGGCCCGGCCCGCGCCCGCACGGACACAGACGACACCAGGAGCAAGGACCGGCTCGATCCCGGCGACCCGAACGCCACCCTGCCGACCACCGCTGCGTGTTGAGCAGTGGCCGACAGGGGCCGGATGTGGTTCTCACAGCACCGCACCTGCCGATAGCGGTGCACCTTCGGCAGTGCGGGGCCACAGCCGTGTCGGGGATAGCGTGACGACGGCACAGACCGTGCGCACGATTTCGAGGCAGTCGCGTCCCCACCGGTCGGTGAGGTAGGTGCGGGCGGGGACCATGACCGCGTCGGCGCGCCACTTGCGCACCCGGTGCAGGAGGTAGTCGACGGGATCGGTGGTTGTGTCGTCGCCCTCCGGTGGGAAGTGCGCGATGTCGGCGACTCGCCACCGGTGGCGGGCAGCGGTCGTGCGGATCGCGTGGTCTTCGGCTGGCGTGATCGCGCTGGCGATCGCTTGAGTCCGGCAGGAGTGCAGATCGGGACGGATCAGCCCGACGACGACGGCTTGTGGACCGCGTCCGACGAGAGCGTCTGGCGGCAGCGGGTGCTCTGCCGCGCAGGGGATCGGGTCGGCCGCTCGCGGGTAGGGTGCGCTCGCGCTCAGAACCGGGGTGAATGTGGTCATGTCAGGACGGTTTCTTTGAGTGCGGTGTGGAGTGTGCCGGGGTCGGCGGGAATCCGCAGCGCGATGTGCCCGTCGGGGCGGACCAGGCACGCGGTGTCGTCGGTGGGCTGACCGTAGAGGTCGTGCACGCGGGCGTCGTGGGCGACGAGTGCCCCGGTGGGCGCGTCGGCCGGGATGTCGGGTGAGGTGATCACGACGGTTCGCACGAGGTCGTGGTAGGGCGCGGTGATTTCGGCGAGGCCGCCGGCCACGGGTGAGTGCGCTTGCCGATGCAGCATCAGCAGCGTGTAGTACGGATGAGACAACAGATCATGCACGCCGGTTGTCGAGGTGACGGGGATGTCAGGGGCGCGGTCGCCGACGGTGAGGCCGTCGAGTCGCGGCAGCCCCGGTGGCTGGGTGAGGACGTCGCGGTAGTGGTGCGTCAGGCCCGCGATCCTGGCAGCTGCCTGATAGGGGAAGTCGGGCTGCTGACGGATGATGTCGAGCCGGTCCTGGATCGAGGAGCCGTGCGCCATCATGATCTGATGCAGCATGCTGCTCGCGTCGCCGACTTGGACCGCGATCGGCAACCGCTCGGCCTGGTAGGTGTCGAGGAGTCCCTCGGGTGCGCGGCCGGTAGCGGCCGCGGCGAGTTTCCATCCGAGGTTGTGCGCGTCCTGGATGCAGTTGTTCATGCCGAGTCCAGCGGCGGGGCTGCCCACATGGACCGCGTCGCCAGCCAGCAGCAGACGCCCGCGCCGGTACTGGGTGGCCTGGCGGCGCCAGATCGGGAACTCGGTGGTCCACTGCGGAACGCTGAGCCGCGCACCGGGTAGCCAGTCGTCGACGACGGGCTGGAACGCGTTTCGCGCCGCGTGAGGGTCGGGGGCCGGGTTGGCCACGGGAGTGGCGCGCATATCGCTGATCAGCACACGGTGACCGGTGGCCAGGGTCGTGGTGAGCAGCATGTGGTCGGCGTCGATGAAGTAGTGGATCTCGTCGGTGCTGACCGGATACCGAGCGATGCGCGCGTCCATCATCCGGAATTGCAGGCCGGCGTACTCGTCGCCGGGAAAGTCGATTCCCATGTGGGCGCGCACTGTGCTGTGGAGTCCGTCGCAACCCACCAGCCAGTCCGGATGCATCCGGGTCCGGCCACGACCACCCCGGCTGGTGTGGTCGAGAACGGCGGTGATCCGGCCGTCGCTGTCGGTGGTGACCGAATCCAGCCGGGTATTCCACTCGATCGAGCCGCCCAGGGACGCCAGGTGCTCGCGCAGCGCGGCCTCGGTGTCCTGCTGCTCGATGACGAGGATGTAGGGGTACGGGGTGTCGAGCACCGTGAAGTCCAAGCGCTCGACAGCGCCGCCACGGAAGTGGAAGGCCATCCCTCGATGGCGCAGACCGCGCTCGAGGAACCGGTCGACACACCCTGCCCTGGCGAACCCCTCCAGCGTGCGCGCATGCAGCGTGAACGCCCGCGACGTGACCAGCGGACCGGGCCGCTTGTCGATGACACGGCAGTCCACCCCACGAGCCAACAATTCAGCGGCGATCGTCAGGCCCGTGGGACCGGCCCCCACGACGAGAACCGGATCACGCGAATGATGTGCAGACATGGGAATCCCTTCGTCCGATGCCGGGATCTCGGCAATGGTGCGAGTAGGCGGGAGAGCGAATGTGGTTTTGGTGAGGCGTTTACTGGGGCGCAGGGCAGTGGAGGTCGATAAGGCGAGCGTCACATGTCCGCGAGGAATTCGAATCGGTAAATACCCATGCTGCGCCTGGAAAGCTATCTACTCACGAACCTGGGGGGTGCCATAAAAATGTGTGTTCATCAGGCGTTATGTCTCGCCGACGGTACGGTGCTTCGCCCGAGGAGTAATCCGTCTGACCGGCTCGCCGGGTCGTCATGTGGCCAGTGGCGTACGGGGCCTGAAGACGGCGCGTAGGTGCGCCGGATACTCCTGAATGGGTTTTCCGGCGGGAGCTTCGCCTGTTAGTGGTGGTTCTCGGGGACGTGTTTCGCGATGTGGTGGCGGTTCGGAATGCCGAGTTTTGCCAGGGTGGCGGCAATCTGTCCGTCGACGGTTTTGGTGGAGGTGCCGCGACGGCGGGCTATCGCTGAATTCGAGAGTCCCGCTGCGGCCAGGCGAGCGACCGCTTTCTCCGATTCACTGAGTCTGTCCCATGGTGTTGCCGCGAACTTGAGGGGTGTGTTTTGAGTCGTGCGCCCGCCTCGCTGGGCGAATTCCTCCGGCGTGGGGGCGACGGAGAGGGTGAGTTCTCCGAGCGCGAGGCGATGGACGTCGTTGTTGTGTGGATTCAGTTGCTTGCCGCGGGCCGTTTCGGCTGCGAAGTGTTCGTCGCCGAGGATGCCTCGCGCTGTTACCTGGGCCTTGCGGCACATCTTGGCGAACGATCCCATGACGGTGATGTCGACGCCGAGGTGGGCTTGCAGGGTTTCGGCCCCGCCCAGGGTTTGGGCGATCTCGTGGGCGAGTTGCCAGTCGCGGTCGCGATCGTTGCCGGTGATCATGCGTTCGAGTGCCCAGGTGCGTAGCACGACGCTCCACATCGCCCCCCACTGGTCATCGAAAGCCATTTGGTAGGACAGTGTTTCGCGCAGGACGCGGGTGGCTTCGTGTGGGTCGCCGTGCATGGTCAAGGTGACGGCCCAGCTCAGTTTCACCCAGCTGGTGGCCCAGCTCGCTCCGGAGGCTTCGGCGATGCCCACGGCGCGGCGGGCGATGGTGTGGGCCTGCGGGGCCGACCCGAGCAATGCGGCGGCCAGCGCTCCGAACATGTGGGCGAACACCTCGGCCGGGTTGTCGGCGGCGTGGTACTTCTCGCGCGCTCGCTCGATGATCGCAATGGCGCGGGCGTCCTCGGCGCCCAGGAACAGGGCGGTACCCACCGTGATCTCGATGACGGCGGGCAGGCCGAAATCCCGGTCAGGGTGCTCGGCCCATTCGGCGCGGTCGGGCTCCGACAGATAGCACGGGATCACTTCGTCGAGGAAACGCCGGGCCTCGTGGCTTTGACCCGATCGGATCGCCAGCCACGCCAGCGCTGCTCGCAGCTCGAGCTGAAGGTCGACCGGTTGCGGCGACACGGTTTCGCTAGCGTCGAGGCACCTTTCGGCCAAGCCGCGGATTTCGCGTATCGACCCGCGTACGAAGGGCACGCGCAAGGTGATCAGTCCACCGCAGATCTGCAGGCCGGCCTCGGCTTCACCGCGCATGGTGATGCTGGTCTCGATCGCGGCGACGATATTGCTCCACGACGACCGTGCCCACATGACCAGCGCCCGCTCGCGCGGACTGAACCAATTGCGCGCGTCGTCGACCACCCGGTCGCGGTAGTAGGCGAGGTGACGTTTGGCCAACCGTGCGGGTTCGCCAGGGTCGTTGTCGCGCAACCGGTCCCATGCATACACCCGCAGGGACTCGAGCATCGAGTACCGCGACCCGCAAGGGGTGATGTGGATCGAGACCAGCGACTTGTCGGCAAGGCTTTCCAGCAGCCCTGCGATCTCGTGTGGAGACACACTCACCTGATCCGGGTCAGTGCTGGCGTGTTCGTCGCTGCATACGGCGATGATCGCGTCGAGGTCCGCGCCCACATCTGCCGTGTCACCGGTGTCGTCGGGATTTCTGCCGCCGGGTGCGAAGGCAGACAGCCTGGTGAACAGCAGTTTTTCCTTGTCGCTGCACAGTTGGTAGCTCCACGCGATGACGTTGGTGATCGCGAGGTGTCGCGGATCGGCGCCCGAGCGGGCTCCGGTCGACCATCCGAGCCGTTTGTCGTCCGCGCGGCCGGTCAGCTCGGCACACAGGTCCGCCAGACCTTGGTAGCGCAACCGGCCGACCGCGAGCCGGATGTGGAGGGGGTGGTGGGTGATGTGCTCGCAGATTTCGGTCGCGGCAGCGATGTCGTCGGCGTTCCATTCCAGCGAGCGTCCGATCAGGGTGCAGCGCTGCCGGAACAAGGTCAGCGATTCGGCGGGCGAAAGCACGGGAACCGGGATCAGGCGTTCGTCGACCCACGCGATCGGGCTGCGGCTGGTGGCCAGGATGGTCAGATTCGGCAGTGTGTTGAGCAGCTGGGCGATCAGATGCCGCAGAGCGGGCAGAACATGCTCCCCGTTATCGAGAACCAGGACCGCACGGCGACTCGGGCCCGCCGAGTCGGTGCCGCGCAGGGCGGCTTCCAAGGCTTCGCCCGCGCGCCTGTTGGAGAAGTCCGCGGAGATCACTGCCGAGGCGGTGGCCTGCTCCACCTGTTTGAACTCCGCATCCACCGGTAGCCGTGCCAGCGGCACCCAATACACCCGCACCCCTTGAGCCTTCGCGCTGCGGGCGGCTTCGTCGGCAAGCCGGGTCTTGCCGATACCCCCCGGCCCGATCAAGGTGATCAGTCGATCCGGCCCCGATATCAGCAGGGCGCTGATGAGCGACAGTTCGTCCTTGCGGCCCACGAAGCCATGAGTCGGTGCCGGAACCGCACCGCGAGCATTCCCCCCAGGGTTGGTCATGCCGACGACTATATCCCGGAAAAGGGCCGCACGGTCTCCATGAGCGAGCCGCGCGCACTATGGGTAGGTAGGTTTTTAGGTATATACCCATACCGACGAAAACGCTGAGAGCGCAACGGAATACGGGCCACGCCGCACAGCATCGTTTCGCTGCACTGCGATTCGGAGGCTGAAGCTCGAAAAGCCTCGCCATGCTGCATCTTTCGCGGTAGCCAACGATTCGATACCGGGTCCGGTCCGTCTCTGTCAGTGCCGCCGAATAGGTGTATTCCGGACGTGTTGTCGTTATGGGTAGGTGGGTTTTTGGGTATGCGTATCCATTTCGATGACGCTGATAAGGGTGGCACCGTATTGATTGGCTGCCGGGTAATTCGAGCAATTCCTCGCAGGCGATGAGATTGATTCCAGACCACTTTTCCAATGGAGTGACGTTGACCTGTCCTGTTGTCCATGGCTCTCCCATCGATACCGGCGAGGCCCGCGTGGCGATCCACGGGGAGAGCTTCCGCCGCGATCCGCACGCGGTGTATCGGGCGCTGCGGCGGCGGTATGGGACGTTGGCGCCGGTGGAGCTGGCGCCGGGCGTCCCGGCTACGCTGGTGCTCGGCTATTACACGGCCGTGCGGATCCTGCACGATCCGGAGCACTTTCCCGCCGATCCGAGGCCGTGGCAGCAGAGCATTGCCGGTGACTGCTCGCTGCGGCCGATGATGGAATGGCGTCCGGCCGCGCGGTACTCCAGCGGAGCCGAGCACGCTCGCTACCGGGCACCGTCGGTCGCCGCCATCGAGGGTGTCGACCTGCACGCGATGCACGCGCGCGTCGAACGGATCGCGACCGCGCTGGTCGACGCTATCCTCCCCGCGGGCCGAGCCGACCTGGCATCCCAGTACGCCTTCCCTCTGGTGCTGGCCGTGCTCACAGAGGTATACGGTGGCTCCGAGGACATCGTGGGCCAGGTCGCGGCCGGCACGAAGGAGCGCTTCGACAGCGACGGCACCGCGGCACCCGGCATGGACACCCTCACCGCCGCGTTGACCGACCTCGTCCCGTTCAAGCGCGCTCACCCAGGCGACGACATCACCACACGGCTGATCCAGCATCCCGCCCGGCTCGATGACCGGGAAGTGGCCGCCCAGCTGATGAGCTTCGCCGGAGCGGGCTTGCAAGCGGTGCCCGACCTCGTCTGCAACGCGCTGCGTTTGATGCTCAGCGACGATCGATTCGGCGGCAGCCTGCTCAGCGGCAGCCTGCACACCCGCGACGCCCTCGACGCGGTGCTGTTCAACGACCCGCCCATGGCCAACTTCTGCACCACCTACCCACGCCAGCCGATCCTGGTCGGCAACATGTGGCTGCCCGCGGTCCAGCCGGTCGTCATCAGCATCGCCGCCTGCAACAACGACCCCGAAATAGCCAGCAATGACACAGCCCGGTCGGGCAATCGATCGCATTTGGCGTTCAGCACCGGCCCGCATGCCTGCCCCGCTCGGACCGTGGCGTATCAGATCGCGCAGGACGCGATCGACTACCTCCTCGACCTCATCCCCGACATCGTCCTGGCCGTGCCCGCCGACCGGCTCGAGTACCGGCCGGGCCCGTTCCACCGCGCACTCACCGCGCTTCCCGTCGTGTTCCCCCGCGCCCAGCGATCAGGCGCACCCACCCCACACCGGACCGACCCCCGACATCTCCCACCGAAGAAAGGGTGAACACACATGCACACCGGACGCCCCAGCGACACCGCCGCCGCCATCGCGCACATCAGAGCCAAGTACTCCAAACTCCATCCAGAGATACTCGCCGATCCGCTCGCCGACCGAATCCTCTGCGAGCCGGTCCTCGACCACACAGTGCTCGATCGAGGGCTGGCACCGGACGTGGCGCACCGCCGGGGCCAATACATCCTCGCGCGCTCCCGATTCGCCGACGACCGCCTCGCCGCGGCTGTCGCCAGAGGAGTCGACCAAATCGTCATCCTCGGCGCCGGACTCGACACCACCGCCTACCGCAGCAGCCACCACGTGCGATTTTTCGAAGTCGACCACCCCGACACCCAGACCTGGAAACAGCGCCTGCTCGCCGAGGCCACCATCCCCGTCCCCGACACCGTGACCTTCGTACCGATCGACTTCGAACACACCACGCTGGCAGCAGAACTGGCGACAGCAGGTCTGGACCGCAGCCGCCCGGCGGTCTACATCGCGCTCGGTGTCACCGTGTACCTCACCCGGCCAGCGCTCGAGGACATGCTCGGCTACATCCTCGACCACCACGGCGGCGAAGGCGTCCTCGACTACTTCTACCCACCCCACCACGCCAGCGCCGACCACCTCCACACGCGCGCCGAAAGCACCGCACGACTGGGAGAGCCATGGCGCTCCTGCTTCACCGCCGACGAATTCCACCACCTCATCCAGTCTTTCGGGGGCCAGCTCCTCGAAGACCACTGCGCGTCCGAGCTTGTGGCCGCCTATGCCGGCCGGACAGAGATACCCTCCACGGCGGCGGGAACGCATGTCGTCCACTGCTCGGGCCGCTGACACCGGTCCAGGGCCAGGGCGCGCCCGCGACCTCTGGTTCTATCGGCGATCTGTGACGTCGCCGATCTGTGAACTCTGACGTCGCCTTCCGAACCGGTGATGTTCATATCGGGAATTTTGACGTCGTGATCTTGATGGTGGTGGAAAGGGGGCGTGTGCTTCGCCCTCGACGCACCCGTTGCAGGGATACCGTGCGCACCACCGTGCCTCGGACGAGGCTGCGGAGGTGCACCGCGGACCCGGCCTGCTCTACGAGAGAAGTGGCTCGAGCGCCGAGATAAGGGTAGTCGTAGCATTCGCCGAAAATCGGGCGGTTATGGCGTAGCTCGTGTCGATGTGCGAATCGACTTCTCACCTGAACTCGAAGTCGGCTTCCGCGCACTGCGGGTTCGCACTGGGGATCCGGGTGTGCCATGGAGGTTGTCGCTCGGGAGTTGGTGGCAGATCGGTGGCTGCTGCCTCTTGCTTCGCCGCTTCTGAAAGTGCAGACTTACGAAAGTGAGCGCTTTCAGAGATGTGGATCTGGCGATTCTGGGCGACCCGATGCGCAAGGCGATCTTCGAGCGGCTGGCGCGCCGGCCGTGTTCGGTGGGTGAGCTGGCGCAGGAGTTGCCGATCACTCGTCAGGCGGTCTCGCAGCATTTGCAGGTCCTCAAGCAGGGCGGTCTGGTGGTGGTCTCTCCGCAGGGCACGCGGCGGATCTATCGGATCAATCCGGAAGGGCTGGAGGCGATTCAGGCGTATTTCCAGCAGATCTGGGACAACGCGCTCGCTGCTTTTCAGAAGGCCGCCGAGGCGGCGGCCGACGATTTCGGACAGGAGAAACCGTTATGAGCACGACCCCGGATGTTGCTGCGTTGCAAGGGAAAGCGTCGGTGGCGCTGCCGATGGAGCGGGCGTTCGCGTTCTTCACCGAGTCCTTCGGTAGTTGGTGGCCGTCGGCCTACCACATCGGTGCGTCGGAGATGGCCGATGCGATCCTGGAGCCTCAGGTGGGCGGGCGCTGGTACGAGCGCGGGGTCGATGGCAGCGAATGCGATTGGGGGCGGGTGCTGGTGTGGGAGCCCCCGCACCGGCTGGTGGTGACCTGGCAGATCACCGGGCACTGGCAGTACGACCCGGATCCCGAGCGTGCGAGTGAGATCGAGGTGCGTTTCACCGCCGAGGGCCCGGCGCAGACCACGGTCACTCTCGAACATCGCCATATCGACCGGCTGGTCGAGGGCGCGGCGATGGCCAAGACCATCGTCGAGGGCGGCGGGGGCTGGAATTCGGTGCTGGAAGCCTTCGCCAAGACCGCCGAAGCCCAAGCCTGACTATGCCGGTCGCCGGTTGCCGCTGAACGCGGCGACCGGCACCACCGCCAAGGCGAGGACGCCACCGGCCAGTGCCAGGGCGGGGTAGCTGGTGGCGGCGACCATCAGTCCCGATCCCATGCCGCCGGTGGCTCCCGCGATGGCGATCGAGACATCGACCGTGCCTTGGGTTTTGGCGCGGGTCGCCAGCGGCACCGTGTCGGTGATGATGGCGGTCCCCGCGACCAGGCCCAGGTTCCAACCCAATCCGAGCAGCGCCAGGGCCAGAGCGAGCAGCACGATCGAATCTCCGGGGGCGAGGGCGGCCAGCAGTCCGGCACCCAGCAGGGTGATGCCGGAGGCGGCGGCGACGGGCAGGCGGCCGTAGCGGTCGACCAGCCAGCCGGTTACCGGTGAGGGTAGGTACATCGCGCCGACGTGGACGGCGATCACCACTCCGGCTGCGGCGGTTCCGTGGCCGTGGGCGAGCATGTGGACCGGGGTCATGGTCATGATCGCGACCATCACCAACTGGGTCACCGCCATCACGAAACCGCCTGTCGCGATGCCTCTCTCGATACCGCGGGCCGACACCGTATTCGCGGCTTGCGCGGTGTCGACGGGGTGCGCGGCACCGAGTTCACGTGCCAGCAGCAGCGGGTCCGGACGCAGCCACAGCCCCAGCACGAGCGCGGCCAGGCTGTACGCGAGGGCGGCGAGCAGGAACGGCCCGGCCAGATAGGGAATGCCGAGGGTGTCGGCCAGATCCCCGGTCGGGGCGGCGAGATTCGGGCCGACCACACCACCGAGGGTGGTCGCCACCAGCACCGTCGATACCGCGCGTCCGCGGTGGGCGGGCTCGGCGAGATCGGCTCCGGCGTAGCGGGCTTGCAGGTTGGTGGCGGTGCCCGCGCCGTAGACGAACAACGCCACGAACAGCACGACCGGGTTGTCGAGCACGGCTGCGGCGATGACGCCGAGGCTGCCGAGCGCGCCGGTGAGGTATCCGGCGGCCAGTCCGGGACGTCGGCCGCAGGCTTGGGAGAGTCGTCCGACGGCGATCGCCGCGAGGGCCGAGCCCGCGGTGAACAGGGCGCTGGGCAGTCCGGCCAGTCCGGTGGAGCCGAGCATGTCCTGAGCTAGGAGGGCGCCGACGGTGATGCCGGCGGCCAGCCCGGCACCGCTGAGGATCTGCGCGGCGACCAGAACGTTCAGCACGCGACGTTGCGCTCGCGCGGTCTCGGGGACAGGAGTACCGGCGGTGGTGGCGGGGAGGGACACGAGAGGTTCTTTCGCCGAAGGTGCAGGCAGGCCCGGGCCACCGCTGTTCGCCGGCGGTGGCCCGGTTCGAGGTCAGGCGCGAATGTTCCAGCGCGCCAGCCAGTCTCGCTCCTGCTGCTCCTTCTCGTGATGGTAGGCCGCTGACGGTTCACGCAGACTCACCTGCGGAGCGGGCGAGGCCAGGAACTCGCCTTCGCCCTTGGCCGCCAGGCCGTCTCCGAGCTCGACGTAGCAGGCTCCTTTCCCGGTGAACCGGGTATCGGGGGCGTCATAACCCAGATGCCGGGCGACCTGGTGGGCGGCGACCAGGGCTTGGGCCTCGGCGAAGATCGCGGCTTTGGGCAGGGGCTTGCCGTTGGGCAGTAGCAGCGCGGTGCTGTCACCGACCGCGTACACCCCCGCCGTGGCGGTGGCCAGGGTGCCCGCATCGACCGGGATCCAGCCGTTGGGGCCCAGTCCGGTGGAGGCGACCGCCGCGCCGGGCGCGTGCGGGGGAACGACAGCGAGCAGGTCGAAGGTTTCGGTGCTGCCGTCGGCGAACTCGACACTGCGCGTGGACGGGTCGACGCGGGTGGCCGAGGTGCCGCCGTGGAAGCCGATGCCCTTGGCGGCCATCATGTCCACCAGCGCGTTGCCGACCGCGGGCCCGGCGACCGGCATCGGCAGCGGATCCGGGGTGAACACGTCCACCCGAACCTGGGTGCTGGTGAATTTCTCGCCGAGCTGATCAGCGAGCAGGAACGCGGCCTCGAACGGGGCCGCGGGGCATTTGAACGGCGTCGAGGCAACGAGCACCATCACCCGGCCCGTCTCCAGCGCTTCGACCTTGTTGTGCAGGTCCGCGGCGCCGTCGGCGGTGTAGAACTGGCCCGCGACCCCGGCCTCGAGCGCAGCCGACAATCCGGTCAGGCGATCGAGGTCCAGGCTCGCGCCCAGCGCGATGACCAGCGCGTCGTAGCCGATCGTCCCGGCCGGGCCGCAGTCGATGGTCCGCGAGTCCAGGTCGATGCGCTCGATCTGTCCGGTCACCCGGTCGACCCCCGGCAGCGCGGCGGCGCTCGGGCGCACCGCGACCTGCTCGGTGCTGCGCCAGCCGCGCAGCACCCACAGCAGCGACAGGCCCAGGGTGCCGTCGAAGCCGCGGTCGATCAGCACGATTCGGTCCTGGGCGGGCAGGGTTTTGCGGAGTTCGGTCGCGGCGGTCAGTCCGCCCACGCCCGCACCGAGCACGACAACGGTTTTGCTCATGGCTTCGGGTTCCTTTGCAGCGGAAGGGATGTCAGACGTTGATGACCTGGTCGGCCCAGGCCGTCCAGTCGGCCAGCTCGGCCATCGAGGAACGGTGCGCGCCGTCGACGAGCTGGTCCTCGCCCATGCCGCGCGCGTCCATGCAGGCACCGCAGTTGCCGATCTGTCCGCCCTTGCCGGTGAAGGCGCTGGTCATCTTGGCCAGGTTGTAGAACCCGTTGGGAACCTTCTGCCCGGCAGTGACCGAGATGACCGCGTCAGCGAAGTTGAACACCCGCACCTGGTGTCCGGCGTCGAGCATCTGCCGGGCCCAGCGGATGCCGTTGTAGGTGCGTTCGGTGCCGTAGGGCGGGTCGTGCAGCACGAAGAGGTAGTTCACGTGTTCTCCCAGGTCAGGTGGCTCCCACCCGAAAGGGTGGCGGGGGTGCGAATACAATCGCCATGTCTGATGTTGTTCCAAAGAACTATGGAATAAGCTATTCCAAAGAGTATTGGAGAAGCAAGCGTGAGTGAGCCCACCGGCCGCAAAGCCGCCCTGTTCGACGAGATCGCCCGCGTCGGCAAAGCCCTGGGCAACGGCCGCCGCCTGCAGATCCTGGACCTGCTCGCCCAAGGCGAGCGCACCGTCGAGGCCATCGCGCACGCCACCGGCCAGAACGTGACCACCGCCTCGGCGAACCTGCAATCGCTCAAGTCCGGCGGCCTGGTCGAAGCCCGCCGCGAGGGCACCCGCCAGATCTACCGCCTCGCCGGCACCGATGTCGCCCGCCTGTTCGCCCTGGTGCAGACCGTGGCCGAGGCACACCTGGCCGATGTCGCCGTTGCCGCCGCCGCGGTGCTCGGCTCTCCTGAGGACGCGATCACCCGCGAGGAACTCCTCCGCCGCCACGACGCCGGTGAGATCACCCTGATCGACGTGCGTCCCCACGAGGAATACGACGCCGGTCATATCCCCGGGGCGATCAGCGTCCCCCTCGCCGAGCTGGCGGCGCGCCTGGCCGAACTGCCCACCGATCGCGACATAGTCGCCTACTGCCGCGGGACCTACTGCGTCATGGCACCGGACGCGGTCCGCATCGCGCAGTCCTCGGGGCGGCAGGTCAAACGCCTCGACGAAGGCATGCTCGAATGGGCCCTGGCCGGGCTGCCGGTGGACCGCCGATGGAGCCGGGCCCGATCTGTCACTGAGTGACGGTCGAATTCGCCGATACCGACGACAACATTCACCAGAACAACCACTACCTCCCGGTGTGGGCCGTGGTGGTCTTGCTCGATGAGGTGGCGGCAGAAGCTGCTGAGGTTCCGGGGACCGGGTAGAAGGCCCGTGCGGCGTCGGTGCGGGTCATCTGGCGGAAGGCGCGCGCGGTGGTGGGCCATGCGTTGGTGACCTCGCCGGACGGGCGTTTGAACCAGGCCCGCACGCCCGTGGGCCATACGGTGCGCGCCAGCTGCGCGTCGAGCCAGACCCGGTATTGCGACATCGCTGCCGTGGTGACCTCGATCGGGGCATCCCATCGGTCGGAGAGCGCGATACAGCGGGCGATGTAGCGTGCTTGATCGGCTTTGAGGGATGGATTGCTGTTGGCCGCGGTGAAGCTGTTGGGTCCGGCGATGAGGTACATGTTGGGGAAGCCCGGTACCGCGAGCCCGAGGAACGCCTCGGGTCGTGCGGAGTTCCATCGGTCGTGCAAGTCCACGCCACCGCGGCCTCGAATTCTGATCCCGCCCAGCAGTTCTGTTGCCCGGTACCCGGTGGCGTAGACGATCACGTCGGCGCGCCGGTGAGTGCTGTCCGCCGAGTAGATGCCGTCGGCGACGATGCGGTCGATCCGATCGGTCACCAGCTCGACGTTTGGCCGCATCAGCGTGGGATAAAACATGTTGTCGAGCAGAATTCTCTTCTCGCCGATCCGGTATCGCGGTGTGAGTGCCTGCCGCAGTGCAGGATCGGGGACCTGGCGCCGCAGGTGCGCGTGAGCGATCCAGGTCGCGGGCCGCGCCGACCAGCCGCCGCGCATGATCGGGGCCAGAACCGCGTCGGCCCCGTGATACAGACCCGCACGGTAGAGCTGGTGTGCTCCCGGGACACGCCCCAGAACCCAGCGAGACACCGGCCCGAATCGTTTTCCGGGTTTGGGCAAGATCCATGCCGACGAGCGTTGGTACACCGTCACGGATGCGGCGGTGCGTGCCAGCTCCGGGATCATCTGCGCCGCAGATGATCCGGTGCCGATGACTGCGATGTGCCCGGTCAGGTCGGCCTCGTGGTCCCAGCGCGCGGAGTGGAAGGCGCGGCCTCGGAAGCTGTGCGCGCCGGGAAGGGTCGGGTAGGCGGGGCGGTGCAGTTGCCCGACCGCCCATACCACTGACCTCGCTCGGATCTTCTGGCCGGCGGTGGTGGTCAGCGTCCATGTGCTTGTCGCAGAGTCGAAGTCCGCGCCGAGGACGGTTGTGCCGCACTGTAGATGCGTGCGCAAGCCGTGACGGTCGGCCACCTGCCGCATGTAGTCGAGGATGTCTGCCTGCCCCGGAAACCGGATGTCGGTGCCTCGGTACGGGTCGAAAGCGAATGAATACAGATGCGAGGGCACATCGCAGGCACAACCCGGGTAGGTGTTCTCGCGCCAGACCCCGCCGACATCCTCGCCGCCCTCCAGCACGACGAAGTTGTCGATACCCGACGAACGCAGTTCCGCAGCCATGGTGAGCCCACCGAACCCTGCGCCGACAATGACGACCTCGACGGTCCGCCCGGGACCTGAAACAGCCGACCGCATCCTTGCGGGTGGCTTTGTGCTTGTCATCAGAAACCTCGAATCAAATAACGGCAGCACAAGGAGCCTGCGCATAGTGCCGTGACGATCGGTCAGATTCAGCCGGGGCGGACTATTCGGTCACTCCGCCTATGCGGGCTTCCCGGGAACCGCTCTGCGTGATGCCCAGAATTCAGGCTCGTGTCAGCCGAGTCAACAACCGTAAATTGCCCAATTTGTGCGCGATGGACTGGTAATTGCCCAGACTGGGCAATTAATTCCGCAAAAGGTGCCTGAACTGGGCACCCGCAACCCTTTGACACCGACCTGACCTTCGAGTGAAGTAATAGAAGGCAAACAGCGATGCCGAATCCGAACTCTCTCACCATTTTTCGGCATCGCGTGCGCCTTCATTCCGGGGAGCTGTGATCGTGACGCAACTCCTCATCCTGCTCGAGAAAGGAATAAATATGGATCCGAACGATGTCCTCAACCTGCTCAATTCCGGTGCGATTCTCGCATCGAACCTGCTGTCTGTCGCCGCCCAGGCATTGAGCTTCGTCCTGTTTTTCCTCTGACCCTCGACATGCGGTGATGGGCGCTCCCGGTCGCATCGACGCCACCGGGAGCGCCCACACCGCGCATGCGCTGTCGAGCGCAATTGTCGAATCGGTTCTCCTCGTTCTTCCTTCCTCATAAGGGGTTATTCGTCATGCCCAGAAACAGAAGCAATCCCGCCGACATCACGGCCTGCTCCGAGCGCAATGCTCGACTCGGCGGGTTCGTGCATCGAGCCGTCCGCCGACGAGGTGTCGCGCTGGGTAGTCAGGCGTTGGTCGTCGGCGCGGTGCACGCGCTGGTCCTGCTGACCACGCCGGACGCCGCCGCCGCGACGATCGCGCCGATCGTCGACCAGCCCGGCGTGACCACTCCGGTACAGCCCGGAACGGCCACACCACCGCCGCCGCCACCGCCTCCTGCGCCACCGGTCGCGCCGTCGTATACCGAGCAACCGGCTGCGGTACGCAACGGACCCGTGCCCCGGCCCGCGCCATCCCCGGATCCGGTCGAGCCGGTGAAAGTGGAGGAGTTGCATCCCCCCGTCCCAGTCGCACCGGTCGCGCCTATCGCGCCGCCGGTGGACGAGATCAGGGTGGGCCAATTCGCGGTGCCGTCGCCGCCGTGGGTTCCCGGCGAGGTCCGCGACGCGATCAACGACACCGCGGCGACAGCAGAGGCTCAGGTCGCCACGGCTTTGGACTCGATCGGGATCCCGCCGGGCCGCTCGGACCGGGTCAGCGGGGCCACCCTCGCCGGTGCGGGGATCGGCGGCGCGATCGGTGCCACGATCACCGCCGCCCCGGCCGCAGCGGCCGGAGCGGTGGTCGGTGGCCTGGTGGGCGGGACGATCGGCGGGATCGCCGGGGCTGCGGTGGGCACGCTGGTCACGGTGCCGGTCATCGGGACCGTCACCTCCGGCGTCGCCGGTACCGCCATCGGAGCGGCCGCCGGAGCGGCGGCCGGAGCCATCATCGCCGGAGCGCCCGCTGCTGTGGCCGGTGCGCTGGTTGGTGGCACCGTCGGCGCGGGATTCGGTGCCGCGGTCGGGGTGGACCAACGATGAGAACCGTGCAGACGCGAACTCGTATCGCCGCTCTGCTGGCCCCGGTGGCAGCCACCGTCCTCGCGGTACCGGGACCGGCCGGGGCCGCACCCGACCCGGCCGGCCCCGGATGTCCGGTCTTGTGGGTGCTCGGAGTCCAAGGCACCGGCCAGTCGTCGCCGGACGCGAGCCGCACCGACGACACCGGGATGCTCGGCGCACTGCTCGGGCCGGTCACTGCGGCGGCCGGTACATCGGTGCAACACACCTACATCCCGTACGCGGCGGGATTCGGCGGCGTCGTCGGTGCCGGAGGAGGCGAGGAACCCTACGCCGACTCGGTCACCGACGTGATTACAGATCTCGGTGTCGAGGCTCAGCGCATCGTGGACCAATGCCCCGACACCGAGCTGGCGCTGGTCGGGTTTTCTCAAGGGGCGCAAGCTGTCTCGCAGGTCGCGCGCGCGATCGGCGCCGGGAACGGGCCGGTGGCGCCGGACAAGGTCGCGGCGGTCGCGCTCTACGCCAACCCCGAACGCAGGGCGGGCGGGCCGGTATTGGCGGGGCGGCCCGGACAGAGCACACCGGATCCCGCTCCGGGGACCAGCGGCGCGGCCGTGTCCACCGTGCACCTGGCCGCGCCGTCGGCGTCCGGGGGCGGGATCGCTGACGACGGAGCCGAATACGGGTCGCTCACCGGCCGGGTTCTCGACGTCTGTGCCGACGGGGACCTGGCGTGTTCGGCGCCCCAGCACGCGGCGGCGTTGCGGTTCGGTGCGCTGCTCGCTGCGCAAGCCGATCTGTCCAACCCGATCGCCGCCACCGACAGCCTGCAAGCAGCGATGTCGCAGGCGTTGGGGTCGGCGTGGACGACCGTGGTGCTCGACGACGTCGTCGTCGATGCGGACACCGTGGATTATCGTCCGCAAAAGTCGTTGTCGCAGCGGCTCATCGATGCCGCTGATCCACGAGTCCCCGCCCCGGGCCGGGACCGGGTGCGTGCGGCGGCCGATCGCTGGAACCAGGTGACTGCCACCGTCGTCTCTCATCCGGGCGAATTGCCGAGGCTGGCCGGACAGTTGGCGGGTGCGGTCGGCCAGGTGGCCGCCGACAACGGCGATCTGGCGAATCCCGAGGTGTGGGTTCGCATCCTCGGCACAGCACCGATCCACGAGGGGTACGCGGTGGCCGGTCAGCTTGCGTCCGGGATCGCGTGGCTTGTCGCGGTGGCCCATGACCTCGCCGACAAGGGGTCGCGATGACCGACATGACAAGGCCCGACGTCGATTTCTACACCCCGCCCGCTCTGGACGGGCTGCACCGGCCCGGAGACATTCTGCGGCTGCGTCCGGCACCGGCGTTGTCCGGCGCGGATCAGGCGTGGCAGATCCTGTATGTGTCTCGCGATTCGTGTGATCAGCCGATCCCGGTGTCGGCAACCGTGATCACCCCCGATGCCTCCGCACCCGATCTCGGTGGCGCGGTGCTGGTCTACTACCCCAGCTTCCATGGCCTCGGTGGGCCTTCGGCCTCTCAGCTGTTGGCCATGGGGGCCGAGCCCGACGGCGCCCAGATCCGGGCGGCGCTGGCACGCGGATTCGTGGTCGCGGTGGCCGATGGGGAGGGGCTCGGGGTGATCGGTTATGGTCCGCACACTTTTCTCGCCGGTCGTGCGGGCGGGCAGGTGATGCTCGACCTGGCCCGCGCCGCGACCCGTGTTCCCGCTCTGAACGCTGCGGAGTCCCCGGTGGTGTTCTGGGGTTACGGCGATGGCGGCAGGTCGGCGGTGTGGGCAGGGGGCCTGCAGCTGGTCTGTGCGCCGGAGCTGGATGTGCGCGGGATCGCTGCCGGGGCGGTGGTCACCGATCCGGGACAGGCCCTGCGCAGCGTGAATCGGGGCGCGTGGGCGGGTCTCGGGCTCGCGGCGCTGATCGGGCTCTCCCACGCGCATCGGCGTCTGCCGCTGCGCCACATCTTCACCGAGGAATCGCGCCAGAGCGTGGTGGGCGAGGCGGAAGTGTCGAACCGGGGGCGGTTCTTCGAGCGGTATCGGCACCCGGTCGGGGTCTGGTGCGAGCGGACCGACGTCTGGAACGACCCGCTCTGGCAGCACGTATTCGCTCTCGAGCTGATCAACGCGAGCCTGCTCCCGGCGGCGCCGATATACCTGTATCACGGCTCGACCGATGGCATCGTGCCGGTCACTTTCGGCCGCCGCCTCGCGCACGAGTTCCGTACTCGCGGTGCGCCGGTCGGCTGGCGCGAATACGACGGCGATCACTGCCGCACCGCCCGCACCGCCATCGACGACGTGTTCGACCAGCTCACCGAGTACCTGACCCGCCCGACACGCTCGTGACCCGCACACCGGGCACACCTGCCTGAGATGCCCTGCCCTGTCGGGTGCCCTCTCGACGGGGCGAGGCAGGTGGCACCGGGTATTCCAACTCCCTTGCGCCACATGACAATCCACTGACCGATAGAGGTGTCCATGTCCGAGTTCTACGCTGCCCCGATCCTCCACGGCGACCATTCCCCCGGTGAATTCGTGCGAATGCGCCCCGCGTTCGTTCCCCAGCTGCCCGGCGCGGCGGCGGCCTGGCAGATCCTGTTCGTCTCGCGCGATTCCCACGGCGCGCTGACACCCGCCTCGGGAATCGTCATCCTCCCCGACACCGCCACCAGCCCGGAGGCAATGCTGGTGTACTACCCGGCATTTCGAGGGCTGGGTGGGCCGTGCGCGCCGTCGCGGTCGCTGGTTGTCGGGTCCGGCCCCGACACCCCCGACATCGCGGTGCTCGCCGAGGCGCTGGCGCGGGGATGGGTGGTCGCGGTGCCCGACGGCGAAGGGCTCGGTGTGACCGGCGCGGGCCCGCACAGCTTCCTCGCCGCTCGCGCCGGCGGGCAGATCGTGCTCGATCTGGCTCGCGCCGCGCGCCTGGTTCCCGACCTCGAAGCCGACGACGGCGAGGCAGCCCAGCTGCCGGTGCTGGCATGGGGATACGCCGATGGAGGCCGCGCAGTCGCCAAAGCAGGCGAACTACACGCCGACTACGCACCGGACCTGGACTTGCGAGGACTGTGCGCGGGCGCGGTGGTCTCCGATCTCGCCGCGGTGGCCCACACCATCGGCACCGGCGCCTACTCGGCGCTCGCGGTGGCCGGGCTGATCGGATTGGCACGCGCCTACCCGCATCTGCCGCTGCTGGACGTGCTCAACGCCGAGGGACAACAGCTCGCCGCACACGCGGACTCCCTGACCGTCGAGCACCTACTCGATTGGTATCGCCAGCCGCTGTCGCACTGGTGCCGCCGCCCCGACCCGTGGAACGACCCGGTGTGGCGGTGGGTGCTGGCCGGAGAAACCCTGGGCCACACCGCACCCGGCGTACCGATACGGCTCTACCACGGTGTCGAAGATCAAGTCGTTCCCGTAACTGCTGGGCGGGACGCGATGATCGCCTACCTCCAGCGCGGCGCGGACGTGAGCTGGCGCGAGTACGACACCGGCCACCTCGCCACCGCCAGCCAGGCTTGCGGCGACGCCTTCACCTACCTCGCCAACACCCTGACCGACCCCACCGGCGACCGCCAACAGCCCGCGCGTCGCACCGACGCGGCACGCGCCTGACCCCCACCGGGGACACCTGCCCGCACCCGGCCACCCCTGCCGCCGAGTGCGGGCAGGCCACCGAAGCCGAACCCGACCGAAAGGGGTGTGAAACACGGTGCCTCGCAACGACAACAGCCCCGGCGAGGAATGGAACCGACCGGCCACCGCGCCTGAGGCGGAACTCGACCTCGACGCCGCCGAGGCTGCGACCCCGTCAGCACAGTCGGCTCCCACAGCCCAACCCGCCTGGTTCACCCCACCGTCCCCCGATGTCGACCTCGAACAACCACCAGCCCGGCGGCGCGGACGTGCTCTGCGCGGGTGGGCCGCCCTCGCGGCCCTCGCCGCGGTCTCCGTCGGCGTGCCAGCCACCACCCACACCAGCCACGAGAACAGCCCGCGTACCAGCGGGATCTCGGCGACCGCGCACCCACCAGCCACCACCACCACGGCGGCGAGCAGCGACCCGTGCGCGGGATTGTCAGGAACAGTGGTGACCCGTCGTGCCGGTAGACCCGACACCATCGCGGGCGTGATCGCCACCTTCGAATTCGACTACTACGTCGCGCGGGATGCCGAGAAGGCCATGGCGCTCGTTTCGCCGGACGCCGGAATGACCCAGCAGGGACTGGCCGAAGGCATTGCCACGATCCCGCTGGGCGCCACGCACTGTGTCGCGATCACCCCTGTCACCACCAACACCGCCAACGCCCACATCGCCGAGCTACACCCCGACGGCCGCCGCGTCGACTACCTCCAGGTCATCAACACCGTCTCAGCTCCCGCCCCCGGTGGCGGCCTGCTGATCAGCCACGTTCAGGAGCAGGGATGAAGCCGCCCGCCCAGGTGCGCGACCCGGACGCTGCTCGCCCGCGGTTGTGATGGCTTCGGGCGCACCACTTTTCCGCCGTAGTGCGGGTCGTGGGCTGCTCATCGCGGTGGCCGGAGTAGGGCCGGGCTCAGGTGTCACGACCACCACGGTCGCGCTCGCACGGACCTGGCCCGGACCCGAGCAGGCGGTGATCGTCGAAGCCGACCCGACAGGCGGACAACTGGCCGCCCTAACCGGAGCAGACCCATACCGGGGTCTGGCAAGCATGGCCCGCGCCGCCTCTGCCGGCGCACCGGCCAAAGCCCTGGAGCTCACCGAGCACGCCCAGCTCCTCCCCGGCGGGGTCGCGTTCCTCGCTTCGCCGCCCGGACCCGACTCGGGCCCCCGCGCCGCATGGACCACCGCGCTACTCACCGCTGACGACAACAGCCACCCCCGGGACTGGAACCCCAGCGGTGTCACTGTGTTCGCCGACTGCGGAGCCCCCGAGCCGGGCTCGGTCACCGCCTCGATCCTCACCCACGCCGACGCTCGCCTGCTCGTCGTGCACGCCGACCGCGACGACCCGGTCCATGCCCGGCACCGGATCCTCGCGCTGACCGCCCACGGCCGCCGCCGGGCGGTCCTGCTCATCGACCCCCACCCCGGCAGCGACTACGCGACCGCTCTCGGGATCCCGGTCATGGCGCGCCTGCCCGCCGACTCAGCGTCCGCTGCCACGCTGCTTCGCCGACCCCGCCCCTGGGCTCGCCGCAACCATCTGCTGCCCGCCGCCCGCGTCATCGCCACCGCCATCGACACCCAACTCCGCCCGTCCCGACCGACACCCCGAACCACCAGAACCCCGCGCACCAGCCCAGCGACGGGGCGCCACCTCTTCGCCCGCCCGGCGGCACGGCCGACGGTCTACCGGATCGACCTGCCTGACCGCCCGCCACCGGCCGGGCGACCGGCACCGGATACCAGGACCAGCCCGGCCTCTCGCCGGTCACCACCCGAGGCACCCGCCAACACGGGCACCGGCCGCGCGGGTACCGGTCACCGCAACCGCCACGACGCGGACAACGCCAGAACCGAGGTGCCGCAGCGGCCCACCGCATCCCTGCCCCCCTCCGGCGCGGCCGGACGCGACGCCCGGTCCGAGCCGAGATCACCGAGCGCGGGTCCGGCCCCGACCCGCGACGGCCCCGGGGCCTCTGCCACGGTCTGCACTGGTATGCCCGAGGCAGACGCGGCGGTGCCGAGGGAACCAGCGCCGGTGTTGTCGGTCACGGTGTTCGGGCCGTTGCGGGTGCTGTGGCGGCCGAGCGGCCACGACGCCCCGGTCGAGATCACCCGGAACTTGCGGCCTCGCGAGCGCGAGCTATTGATCCTGCTCGCGGTCCACCCGGCCGGCGCGACCCGCGAGACGGTAATCGAAGCGCTGTGGCCAGAGCACAACTCGCCCCGCCCGACCAACACCCTCAACACCGTCGTGTCCCGCCTGCGCACCGCCCTGGCCACCGCCACCGGCGACACCGCCAGCACCTTCATCGACAACGACCACTCCCGCTACCGGCTGGACCCCGGCCTCTGGGACGTGGACTACCGCGTCTTCGACTCCGCCGTGACCGCGCTGCGCGCCGCCACCGACCCGGTCGAGCGTGAACGGGCGTGCCGGGCGGTGCTGTCCGCGGCCGACGGCGTGCTCGCCGAAGAGCTGACCGCCGACTGGATCGCGCCGATCCGCGAGCACGCCCGCCGCGACCGCCTCAAAGCCCTCGGGAAGCTCGCCGCCATGCTGGTCGACACCGACCCCGATCAAACCATGGCCATGCTGGAAACCGCACTCGCGCTCGACCCCACCAACGAACCGATTTACCAAGACATTCTCCGCCTGCACGCCCGCCTCGGCGAACGCACCGTCATCAACCCCACCCTTGCCCTGCTGAAACGCCGCCTCGAATCCATCGGCGACACCCCCACACAACGCACCCTCGATATCGCCGAACGACTCCGCGACCAACAACCCGGCCACCACGACACCGGACCCGGCCCCGGTCAATAAACACCTAAGAGTCCCGATATCGACAATTACTAACCCCGGAGAAATAATAGCGTCACCAACGGCCCGGTACTCGCGATGGAATAGCGGACCCGATATCTCATCGCCGAGAATTGATTATCGAACAGACTCCGGCGATGCATCGGGCTCGATGCGTGTCAGGCGCTGTCGAGTCGCCTGACGGTGCTCACCCTCTATCGAGGTGATCTTGCCGGCTCGGTGGGTGCCGATACGGGGGCCGATAGGTGGGCCGATAGACGGGCCTTTAGGTGGGCCGCTTGAGATCGGCCCACCCCATCGACCGCATACACACAGGTCACGGCCTATTTCGCGCCGAGCCACACGTCCAGGCTGTATGGAGATACAACAGGGTCAACACGTCGGGGGTGGCCCCTCACCCCACCGGAACGACAGTCCCGGCCCCCTCCCGGCTTCGGTTCCCGCTTCGTGTCGCTCCGGTCGGACGACCGGCGACCTCGCTGCCGGGCCGCGCTGCTGCCGGGCCGCGCGGCGGACCGAATTCATTTCCGGGAAATGAAACTCCGCGCCGCTTGCTGTGTCGACAATTGCCGCGAGTCCGGTGTCGCGGCCGGAATTTTCCAATATTTTTCCGGTGGTTGTCTTGAATTCGCACCATTTCGCGAGCTACTTTCGACCGGTACCGACCGGGCAGGAACAACAGAATTCCGATTCCCGGACCCCCGCGTCGAATTCGGCAATTCGCCGACAGGATGACGCAACCAATTTCCGACAGGAGTTACCGACATGACCACCTATACCCCCGCAACGGCGACCGGCGCGGCCCGGCTGGCGAACGGTGAATTGCGCGCGATGGTCGCGCGGGTGCTGGCTGACAACCCCGGCACCGAATTCGGGCCGCGCCAGATCTCGCTCGTGCTGGGCCGGTCGTCCGGTGCCATCGGCAACGCCCTGGACAGGCTGACCGGTGCCGGACAGGCCGAACAAACCAACACCCAGCCCCGCCGCTACCGCGCCACCCGCACCACAGCCACCGCCGCCATCGGCGCGGCCCCCGCCCGGCCCCCAGTCTCTTATACACAACTGA
>NZ_LZMK01000325.1:0-825 GCF_001665865.1 Nocardia sp. 852002-20019_SCH5090214
CTGACGTGTGTGTACTGGCCGGCCAGATCGCGGGTCAGGTCGCGGTGTTCGCGCATCACCCGTAGCCAGGGCCCGAGTGCTGGAATTCCAACCGGCACATCACCAGCCAAACGGGCGACATCCGGTGGCTGTCGAGCGTGAGGTGAATCGGGTGTGGTGGTGGTCATGAAACCCCCTCGAACGCCGACACTTTCGTGTCAACGAATGCAGGAATTGGTGAAAAGCTTTCTCCCCCGAGCGCTTTCGTTCTACCAGAATCCCTCGATGGCGGCAACGAATAACCAGCGGTCTTGCTGGCGAAGAGGCGCGCTCGAGGTCGATCAACGGCGGTGTTCACGACGTGGTGCTCACCAATCGGCGATGGGCGGGAAAAATTTCGAGGGATACTGGGAGTATCAATTTTCGCCGCTGTCGCACGTAAACCCATCTCTATGTGGGGCTAGCGCGGGTATATATAAAAACTCTATCCCTTCAACGCCTGGCGAACCATAATTTTCCGCGTTTTGATGGTAGGGCAACTGCTCCTGCTTCGAAGGGAAATTGATTGTGGATCCGATGGTCGTTCTTTCCTGGATCGATACCGGCTCTGCGGCAGTCTCGAACGGACTGACGATCGCCGCCCAAGTGCTCTCGCTCGTCCTGCCGTTCCTCTGAACTGCTGAAACGGCGGATCGGCGCCCCGGGTCAGTCGGCGTTGACGACGCCGGGGCGCTGATTCCCCGAAAAGCCACACCATTCATTCTTTTCATCTTTCCCTCCCTCCATTCGAAGGGTTTATTCGGCATGCCGAAAACAGGATTCAGAAACGCCAAGAGAAGAACCGCG
>NZ_LZMK01000326.1:0-860 GCF_001665865.1 Nocardia sp. 852002-20019_SCH5090214
GTCGGCCGCCACAGCGTCCGCCAGGTCGACGTCGAGGGCCTGGTCGGGACGGCCTTCACCCACCGCGATTCCCGCGCCGGCGACCCCGATCTGCACACCCACCTCGTCATCGCCAACAAAGTCAGGCGGATCCAGGACGGGCAGTGGGGGTCCCTAGATGGGCGGATGATCTACGCCCACAATGTGCCCGCCTCCGAGTTGTACAACACCCGCCTCGAACACCACCTCGAAGAAGCCCTCGGTTTGGTGTTCGTCGAGACCCCGGACCGGGACATGTACAAACGCCCGATCCGCGAACTCGCCGGTGTGGCACCGGAGTTGATGGCGGCCTGGTCCACACGCGCAGAGGCCATCACCACCAAACTCACCGACCTGGCCGCCGCGTTCCAGCGGCGCCACGGCCGCGAACCCACCGCGAAAGAACGGCTGCGCCTGGGTGAGGAGGCGACGCTGGCAACCCGTGGCGGTAAGCATCACGCCCGCTCCCGCGCCGAACAACGCGGCGACTGGCGGACCCAGGCTGCCGAGATCCTGGGCGGGGACCAGGCCGTGGACGCGATGGTCGCCACCGTCCTGCATCAGCAGGCCCCGATCCGCGAGACGGTCACCGATGCCTGGATCGCCGACACGGCGACCCGTGTAGTGGATACCGTCGCCCAGCAGCGGGCGACCTGGCAGGCGCGTCACCTGCGCGCCGAGACCTACCGCCAGCTCCGTGGCCGTGTCGACCCGGACCAGTGGCAGACCGTCGTCAACGCGGTGATGGCGGCCGCGCTCACCTCGCCGTTGTCGATTCCCCGCGGCGACCACGACACTGCCGCCCCCACACCGGCTTTGGCCCGCGCGGACGGGACCAGTCT
>NZ_LZMK01000327.1:0-35480 GCF_001665865.1 Nocardia sp. 852002-20019_SCH5090214
CCCGCGAATCGGTGACCGTCATGGTCGAGCGCATGCCGATCCCGGTCGATCACGGCGACCAGTTCCGCCTCGGCGACACCGAACCCGACCTGGTGGTCATCTCGACACCGGATGCCGAGCACCGCCACGTCGCCGAGCGAGCCCTCGCCGCACGGTGCGCGGTGCTGGTGGAGAAGCCGTTGGCGACCACCGTCGACGACGCCTTCGCCCTCGTATACGCCGCCCAGCAGGCCCGGACGGCTCTGCTCGTCGCGCACAATCTGCGCTTCACCAACGTCCACACCCAGGTCCACCAGATGCTCGGCGACGGTCTGATCGGCACGGTGGCCGACGCCGAATTCCACTACCGGCTCAACGTTTCCCATTCGGCCAGCTACTTCCAGCGCTGGCACCGCCGTCGCGCAGCCTCGGGTGGCCTCGAGGTTACCAAGGCCTGCCATCACCTCGATCTGATCGCCTGGTGGCTGCACGCGCACCCGTGCACCGTCACCGCGACCCTGCAACACCGGCACTACCAGCCAGGCGGCTCAATGTGGCTGCCCGGTACCGACATCCACGACTCGATCGGCGCCGACGTCGCCTACGACACCGGTGTGCACGCCCGCTACACGCTCACCACCAACGCCGACGACGAGGGCTACACCTGCCACCTGTTCGGCACGACGGGCACCCTCACGATCCACTATGACGCCCACACCGGCCCCCACCTGGTCGACCTGCACCCGCACAACGGCCCCAGCACCCGCTACCAGATCGCGCGCGAGCCAGGCACCCACGCCGGCGCCGACACCGCGATGCTGGCCGCCCTGCCCGTCGCCCTGGCCGATCAGCACAGCACACCCTTTGCCACCGCGACCGACGCGGCGCGGGCGGTCGCCACCGGCGCCACCATGCACCCCGCCAGCCTCGCCCACCGCGCCCTGCCCATTCCAGATCCCACGACGTTCGGAGTATCGAGATGACCACCGCGCTGGCTCGCACACCCAACGGCCTGACACTGACCCGCCATCTGCTCACCGAGGGTGAGCACCTCACCGTCGAGGCCCGCCTCGACCAGGAGACCGCGCTGATCCTGATCGCCGGCCACCTCACCACCCACACCGGCGACGACACCCACACCGCCGAGCGGGCCGACCCCTTCACCGCGCCCGCCACCGGCTGGTACCTCCCCGCCGATACCGCGGCAACGATCACCGCCGGACCAGACGGCGCCGACCTGGTCCAGGTCCATGCCCCACTCGGCGGCAACCGTACCACCGGGCCGGCCGCTTCCCTCGTCACCGCGGTGGCACCGGAGACGCGCGGGCACCGCAGCTGGGAACGCGAGGTCACCACGCTGCTGGCGCCGCCCCGAACTGCCGGATTGCTGCTCGGCGAGACCATCGCCCGCGACGGCCGCTGGTCGACCTACCCGCCGCATCGCCACTCGATCAGCGACCCGCCCCGCGAAACAGCGCTGCAGGAAGCCTTCGCGTTCCGGGTCCGCCCCGCCACCGGCTTCGGTGTGGTGCTCACCTACGACGACACCGTCGCCGACGCATGCTCCACCGTCGTCACCGACACCAGCATCACCACGGTTACCCACGGCTACCACGCCATCGCCGCTGCCGGCGGCCACGACCTCTACTACCTGTGGGCCGCACACGGGGAGACAGATCACCACTTCGCCCTCCACACCGACCCCGACCACGCCTGGCTGCTCGACACCTGAATGAGCGCCCGCGCGAGGTCACCCGAGAACTCCGATCCGATCACATCCGAACCCTGAGGAAGGCACACCATGACCACCACCGAATCGCGCGGCCTGGCCGTCGTCACCGGCGCGAGCGTCGGCATCGGCGCGGCCACCGCACACGCCCTCCACACCGCCGGCTACACCGTGCTGGCGGCATCACGCCGCCTGAGCACCGAGGCTCCCGCCGCCACCGGCATCACCCACCATCACCTCGACGTCACCGACGCCGACTCCGTCGCCGACCTCGCCCGCACCGTCGCCGAGCACCCCCTCTCGCTGACCTTGCTGGTCAACAACGCCGGAATCCCCACGCCCGCAGCCACCATCGCCGACAGCGACGTCGCCGACTGGCACGCCACCTACGACACCAACGTCGTCGGCAGTCTGCGAACCACCCAGGCCCTGCTCCCGCAGCTCATCGACAACCACGGCCACATCGTGTTCCTCGGCTCCACCGTCGGCCGCGTCGCCTACGAACGCGGCGCCGCCTACGCCGCCAGCAAGCACGCCCTCACCGCGATGGTGGGAACCTTGCGCCTGGAACTCAACGGCGAACCCGTCCGGATCACCGAAGTCGCCCCCGGCATGATGCGCGGCGACGAACGCGGCGGCGAATTCATGCGCGCCCGATTCGACCACGACCAAGCCGCCATCGAAGCCGTCTACCACGGCGTCGAGAACCCACTGGTTCCCGCCGACATCGCCGAGATCATCGTCTGGTGCGCCACCCGGCCCCCGCACGTCGACATCGATCTGCTCGAGGTCCGCCCCCTGGCCCAAGCCGCCCAGCACAAGGTCCACCGCACCGCATGATCACCCGGCTGGGCGCGCCCGCGGCGGCGGGCCCAGCCCCTCATCAAGGAGAATCGCGATGTCCACCACCCGGATCGTCCTGATCCTGCGCCACTTCACCGTCGGCGGCCTGGAACGGGTCCTGCTCTCACACACCCGCGCACTGCTCGATGCCGGATACGAGGTCACCGTCTGCGTGCTCGACCCCGGCCGCGACAACGCCCTCGTTGCTGAACTCCCCGCCGCCGCCGAGCTGGTCGTCGCACCACGAAACCGGCTGCGCCGCAATCTGTTCCTCGCCGAACTGGTCCGTGACAAGGTCGTGGTGCTCGAATTCGGCGACGGTCGGCTCTATCCGGCGATCCGGCCCGCCCTACGCCGAGCGCGCACCGTCATCCGGTTCTGCCACTCCGACTACTCCCACCTGCGCAGCCGCGGCAAGAACCTGCTCGACAGAGCCCTTTCCCTCGGCGAAGACCACATCATCGCGGTCGGAGGACGCTCGACCCGGTTCCTCCTCGACGACGTCGGCATCCCGGCCGCCAAGGTCACCACCTTGACCAACGCGACCGAGCCCCGCACCGCCGCTGTCACGCCGCCGAGCGCGGCCTGGGCGCAGGATCCCTACATCGTTGCCGTGCAGAGCCTCTACCCGCACAAGGGCCACGACAGCCTCCTGCGTGCCTTCGCCCACGCGCTCGCCGACACCACGACCCGTGCCCGCCTGGTCATCATCGGCGACGGCGATCAGACCATCGCGCTGCGCCAGCTCGCCGCGACACTCGACATCGGCGATCGCGTAGTCTGGCTCGGTGCGGTCTGGCAGCGCGACCTCGTCGACAGCGTGCTCGCCGGCGCGGCAGGGTTCGTCTCGATGAGCCGCTTCGAAGGTGTGCCCATCTCAGTCCTCGAGGCCCGCCAGCACGGCCTGCCGCTCATCCTGACCGACATTCCCGGCCACCGTGACGGCGCGGGCGGTCGCGGGCCGGCCGAGTTCGTCCCGGTCGACGACATCGTCGCATGCGCCGCCCGCATCCGTGACTTGCTCACCGCCACCGACTCCGCCATGGCGGCCCATCACCCGGATCTCGACACGCTCGCTCTCGAATGGGCCACCTACCGCGACCAGTTTCTGGGCATCCTCGAACAGGCCACCGGAACGAAAATGCCTGTTCAACCGCCTCAAGGTTCCGTATCGTTGTGACTCTGCCGCTACGCGCGCCTGCGCCATCGAAACCTTGAAT
This sequence comes from Nocardia sp. 852002-20019_SCH5090214, assembly GCF_001665865.1. Classification (NCBI taxonomy): domain Bacteria; kingdom Bacillati; phylum Actinomycetota; class Actinomycetes; order Mycobacteriales; family Nocardiaceae; genus Nocardia; species Nocardia sp. 852002-20019_SCH5090214. Next base: position 3,772 of record NZ_LZMK01000327.1, read on the forward strand.
CGATCCGCGCCCCCAAGCTGTATTCTGCCCCCGCCCGGCCTGACCATGCCGGAGCCCAACCCGTGAGGAAGCCGTGCCACCAACCACGTTCTCCGAGCTCAGCCACAGCGACCAGCTCCATGTTCTCGACGGTTTGACCCGCGCCGCCCTGCCGCTCCACTACGGCATCCCGGCCACCGCCAAGCTCGAGCTCCAGCAGTACGAGGACAACGCCGTCTGGCGGGTCACCCCCGTCGGGAGCGAGACCTCCTACGTCGCGCGCCTGTCCATCCGCGACGGCCGACCCGCCGACCAGCAGCGTAGCGAAATGGCCTGGCTGGAAAGCCTCGCCGCGTCCGGGGGCGTCGCGGTCCCCGGTCCGGTGACCACGTCCAGCGGCGACCACGTCGTACCGGTCGCGGTTCCCGGCCACGACCAGCCCGCCACGCTCGCGCTGCTGCACTGGGTGCCGGGCACCGCCGAGCCGCCGTATCAGCAGCCCGGCGTCGCCGAGCGGATGGGCGCGGCCACCGCACAGTTGCACCGCAACGCCGCCACCATCGACCTTCCTGAATTCGACCGGCCGACATGGGATTACGAAACCATCCTGCTCAAGGGCGCGGCGCTGACCGACCCCGACGCCACCGTCAATCTCGGAGACCACGGCCGGGAGACCTTGCGTGCCGTCGCCGATCGGGTGACCCAGGCGCTCGCCGCCACCGACCCGGCCGAGCACACACGGATCCACGGCGATCTGCACCGCGAAAACATGATCGCGCTGCCGGACGGCGGTGTCGGGGTCATTGACTTCGACGACTGCGGGTGGGGAAGCCCGATTCTGGACATCGCGACCGTGCTGTCCTCGATCCACCGGATCGCCCACACCATTCCAGGCGCCTACGAGCAGTTCGCACAGGATTTCCTCGACGGCTACGCCGCGGTGTTCCCGCTGCCAGATGACCTCGACGATCTGCTCGAGTCCTACCTGGTGCTGAGGGATACCTTCGTGCTCAACTTCGTCAGTGGGGCGCTGGCCAACGCCTCCGTCGCGGAGTGGGGACACGACCGGATCGCCGGAATCATCGCCAACATGGACGCCTACCTGGCTGGCCAGCCCTATCCCGGCAGGATCGGCTGATTGATCGACGGCGACCTCATGGCCACACCTGGGTCCGAGGCGTCCCTCTGCCAGCCGTGGTGGCAGCCAACCAGTTTCGAAGAGACGCCCAGCTTCTTCCGCTCGCCTCACGGGTCGCTGCCGTGCCGCGGGGCAGATAGTCCTGAACAGGCAAGTAGCTCTCGGGTCCGAGGATCGTGTCTGACCACCCTGCTGCGCTGAAGAGTTCGGCGTCGGTCAGGCCTATGGCTTTGTGCAACGCACCGGGATAGACCGCGTCGTCTGCGGTGGCCGACGCCGGCTCGGTCAGCATCCACTCGGCTGTCATGTGTGTAGGTGTCCAGGCCTCAACGCCGGGTGATGGCTCGACCTGCAACAGCCCCCGATCTGCGCGGTGAAATCACCCGAATCTGAGCGCTCGAACATTGAAATATCCCCCCCCGCATCATATTTCGACTCTGCCGCAGTCGAGTATCCCGCATCGGATCGGTAGAGGCGACGTGAAGGCCGCCGCCGCGGGAGCAGAGCCGGAGCCGGGCGGGCCGACGCAGCGAAACTCGAAGCGGCACTATAGGACAACTTTGCCGATGTCGATCAGCGCCGCGCTCCGATGGATTTGCGCGCAGCGGCTGCGGGCGCTGGAATTCGGATTGGGCCAGGAGCTGCAGCAACGCCGATTGCAGAACGTCCCGCTAGATCCGTCGTGCGGATCGGGCGGGACGTTCAGGCTTCTTCGGCCTCGGTAACAGCGTCGTGTCTGAGTACAGGACAACGACGTTGCTGCTTGTTGTTACGCTGCCGTCGGGAACTGCGCGAGATCGAACTCGCCATTTCGGACACCGCTCATAAACGCGTCGAACTCGTCGCAATCGAAGTGGAGAGCGACACCGGTGTTCCGGGAATGAGGCGCATTGTGGGCAGTGAAGGTGTACCGCCCCGCCAGTGACTGCTGAATGCGTATGCATTGCCCATCAGTGCGTCCAGCGCGGAGCGCTTCCTGAAATGCATCGAACTGCTCGTCCGAGACGACCAGCGTCTGATCCGAGGGAAGCGGCGCGCCTCGATCGGTCTCAGGCGTTGCGAGTTTGTCGTCCCAGACTACGGTCCAGCCATTCTTCCGGCCTATCCGCACGCATGAGTTCCCACCCGCGCTGCGCGCTGCTTTGACGCAGTCGCGGGCGGTGAAGATGGGGAGCATTTCGGTTCCTCTCGTTGTAACTCTGTCCAGCCTGTATAGGCTCAATCGTCGCGATTCGGGCGATTATGGTCGTCGTCCGACTGCGGCGAAGTTGCATGGGCGCGCGGGATCGTCCTTGTCTACAGGGCGGTCTGGCTGCCAGTCCGTGGCGTAGGTGACACCTGGAGGGGATATCACGGTGAAGCCGTCGAAGAATCTGGTGAAGGTGGCACGGTCTCGCAGGTGGACCGGATCCGATGTGGCTTGGTAGAGAGCTGCCGCGGCGGCGACTTGTTTCTTGGTGTGTTCGTCGGCGTCTTCGAGGGAGACGTGGGTGGCGGCGAAGTAGCTTCCGCGTGGGAGTCGGTCTCGGATATCGGCGACCAGCCGGTGAGGGTCGCTGGCGTCGGGAACGAAGGGGAGAACGGAGACGATGAGCAGGCCCAGGGGTTCGTCGGTGTTGAGTAGCCGGCGCGATTCCGGGTGGTCGATGATGCTGGCGGGGTCGCTCAAATCACCTTCGACGATCGCCGTCTTTTCCGGGGAGTTCTCTCGCCGCAGAAGCTGATGTGCACGCCCCACTGCATCAAGGTCTTTGTCGACGTAGACCACGCGAGCGTCTGGAGCGATGGCTCGTGCGACTTCGTGTGTGTTGCCGCCTGTCGGTAAGCCTGAGCCGATGTCGAGGAACTGGCGTACGCCTTTTGCGGCCATGAACCTGACGGCTCGGGCGAGAAAGGCACGGTTGTGCAGTGCCCAGGTGTGCAGGAACGGCAGTTCGTCGTACACCTTGTCGGCGAAGATCTGGTCGTTGCGGTAGACCGGCTCACCGGTGAGGTAGTAGTGGTACAGACGCGCCGATGTCGGTGTGCCTGTGTCGACTTCCCTGGCCCGAAAGTCGTACTCGGCCATGGGTTCCCCTTCGTAGATGGTGTTATGAAGTTCGGAGTTGGACGGTTCGTGCGATGTGGTCGATGAACTCTCGCGAGTCCTCGCTGCTGAGTGCCGCGGCACTGAGTCGGGCGAACAAGGCTTCGCGGGCGCCGACCGGCGGTTTGTCGAGGATGTAGCGGATTTCCCCGAGAGCTTCTACGACCGCGAGTTCGAGGTCGCCGGCCGCGCCGGGTGAGGGGACGCGGATGAGCGTGAAGCGATCCTCCATCCCGCCGCCCTCGACGGGGGTGTTGAACGGCATGATCTGGATAAGGATGTTGGGGCGCTGGGACAGGTCGTTCAGGTGATGGAGCTGGTCGATCATTACGTGCCCCTTGGGGTCGCCGTGGCGGCGCCGCAAGCATGATTCGGAGAGCACAGCGTGGAACTCCGGGGCCTCGGCCTTCACGAGGTTTCGCTGACGCTCGAGCCGTGCCTGCACCCAGTCTTCAACGGTGACGCCGGTGTGGGTGTCCGACATGTTCGCGTGTAGTGCTCGGACGTAGGACTCGCTTTGCAGCAGGCCCGGGATGATCTCGGATTCTGTGATCCGAAGCCGGTTTGCCTGTTCTTCGAGGTCCACGAGGAGTCGAAGCTCCTCCCAGTAGACCCGGCGATGTCCGGTCGTCCAGAAGCCACGTCGATATTTGTCTCGCCGCAGCTCGAGCAGGCTCTGGATGTAGTGCTCGTCGGAGAATCCCAGCTGCTTCGCCAGCAGCTGGAGGTCACCGGCCGAGATGCGACCTGTACCCGCGATCAGGCTGTTGATACGAGATTGGCCGACCTCGATGATCTGTCCCGCCTCGGCTTGGCTCTTGCCGGAGGCGCGAATCATGTAGTTGATCTCGCGTCCGAGTAGAAGTCCCCGGGCGGTCCGCGTTGCCATGGCTACTACCGTAGCCGCAGTTTCGATATCCCCGATTCGGTTCCCGAATTCTGATTATCAGCTTATGGTTATCGGAACAGCGACACCGCCGCCCACGCGGCAACGAGGGCGGACTCGAGGGAGGTGGTGACGATCGACGGCAAGGAGATCAGGGCAGCACGGGCCCGGCGTGGCTGGTCTCAAGCCCAGTTGATCGCCGCCCTGCGCGCCCACGCGAACCAGCAGGGAATCGCTCTCATGTCGTCCCATAGCCTCCGAATCGCGTTGTCGCGCTGGGAAAATGGCCGGCACACGCCGGATACTCTGTATGCCCGCTTGCTGCGGCAAGTGTTCGGCATGCCAAGCGCTACCGTCGACCTCACCCGTGGCGACACTCTGTTCGAGGTCCTGCTGAACCACACCAACAGCCTGCGCATGCTCGATCGACGCTTCGGCGCTCCTGCGGCCCGTCTCCAAACGGCTGCGCACGTCACCGCACTGGATGCGATGTGGCACAGCAGCAAAGGAGCGGATCGATCGGTGATCGCTCGTGCACACGCAGATGCTGCGGCACTGGCTGCGTGGCAGGATTTCGACGTGGGCGACACGGCTGCGGCTGCCGCGCACTACAAAGAAGCTCGCACCGCTGCATTGCGCGCAGAGGATCCAATCCTGTTGGCCCACACGATAGGTGAGGAAGCGGTGATGCTCGCCGAAACGGGACAGGCCGAAAAAGGGCAGGCCGCCGCGGCGCTGGCACAGGTTTCTCAGGCGGAACGCATACCTGGACTGCCTCCGCTGCTCCGCTCGTGGCTGTCGGCCACCGGTGCACAGGTGGCGACCTATTGCCCAGGCCATGCTTCGACAGCGCGGGAGGCACTGGCGACTGCGGAAGCCCTACTGCCGTCCAACGGTTCTTATGACGACGACGAAATGCCGTTCATCGCCCACAACGAAACACATCTATCTCGCTGGGCTGGTCATATTCTGGCTCGGCTCGGTGATCCTGCCGCTGCAACGCTCACTCGCGACTCCATGCAGGTGATTCCCGAGGACTTCGTCAGGGCACGATGTGCCCAGCAGCTTGATCTTGCCCAGGCAGCAATCAACGCCGGCCGACGAGAAGAGGCGGTGTCGCTGCTCTCGGCCACAGCCGACCATATCGGTGACCTGGGGTCAGGACGTCTCCGCCGCCGGCACGACTCGCTCCAGCACCGAACCCGAAAGCTCCTGGCCGCCAGCTAAATTTGCTGCTGCTGCCAGCATCCCGACCGCCGTGCCCGTTCCGAGAAGTTGCCCGGTCGCCAATAACTCGGCGGTTCTACCTAACGGTACCCATACGAGCTGCCCCGCCTCCTCCGCGTCTGCCGGCGCTGCAACTTGTCGTGGCCCGTATCCGAGGAAAATGTAATGTGGTGTCTGTACCAGCCCGGGCATCGGCTCGAGTTCCGCGACGAGGGTCAGTCGCTCGACGGTGAACCCAGTCTCTTCCAGTAGCTCTCGACGCGCACACGATTCGTGTTCCTCACCCGAATCCACGATGCCGCCCGGCGACTCGTAGCCGATCGTATCGACGATCCACCGGTGGCGTTGTAGCAGCAGAGCTCGGCCCTGATCGTCGATGGCGGTGACGATCGCGACAGGATTCAGGCGCACCGCGTGGTGATGCCGATCGACGCCATCAGGCGTCGTGATGTGGTGGCGTTCCACCGACAACCATGGTCGGCCGTCATATACCAGCTTTCCGGAGTGAACCGTGGTGCGCGGGGGGCGATCAGTCATTGCCTCACGGTACCGGCGGGTCGATAGTTTGCTGAACGGCGAATTCGTTTGCTGGTTGCTACGGGTTGCTACGTTCCCAACGCGCAGCATTACCGCCACGCTGGACTTATGTCCTGGTTGAGAAGCAAGCCGGTAGCACGAGGCGCCGCGCTTCGACGGCGCGAGCAACGCAACAGGATTGTCATCGGCCGCGTGGTCGTCTCCGAAATCAACCACGAACCCAGCCATTCAGCAGCATCGGGCGGCGCGGTTCGTGATGAACCTGCACTGAGCCCAGCAGCGGCGCGGGAAGCCGTGAACCAACAGGGGGATGTACCGCCGGAGCTGTGGACACGAGCTGCTGCCCTGTTGTCGGCGGATCTCGACGATGTCTAGCCAGTGTGCCGCTGGAGGCGAGCGGATCCGGGGGCTGAACGGCGTAAAGCAGACGGAGGCCCCCGACAGGCGCACAGTCACTCGCCGCTGGGTGGCGTTGACCGATGCTGCCGGTTTCGAGGTGGTCGCGATCCGGAGGCCGGCATGACCATCGTGCGGGCATACGGGATCGTGCGCAGCGACTTGTCCGGGGATGACACCGAGCTGGATGCCGCGCGGGTTCGAGACCTATCGGGGCGGCATGGATTCGATCTGTGCGCAGTGCGAATTGAGCACGGTGATGTCGATTTCGGGTTGTTGCTGACGACCTTGGCGCCTTCGCAAATCATGGCGCTGATCGTGCCGACGGTCGCGCATTTGACTGGGTGGCTGGATGCGGTGCGGCAGGACGCAAGTGTGTGGATCGTGAGGCCGGCGGGTTGCTGGCCGCGGCTGGACGCGCCGGGGCACGGTCGCGGAGTTCGTTCGAGCGGGGTCGGCATGAGTGCCCTGGTGCGGCGGGGGCAGCCGCTGGAGGATCCGCGGACTGATGGCCAGAAACAGCGGTCGACCGGTTCAGAGTTTGAGCCCGATTGCAGCGCAACGGAATCCGGTGTCGTCGTCGCGCATGAGGTGATGGGCGTCGTTGAATGCCGCTGGTTTGGCGGCTTCGAGGAGGCTGCTGAAGGACGAGCCTTTGAGTTCGAAGCGCCCGGGGCGGGATTCGGTCGACAGCCATTCCCAGACGTTGCCGCAGAGGTCGAACACGCCGTAGGGGCTGACCGAGGACTTGTAGCAGTCGACTGGGGTGGTGGCGCCGGGTTGGTCGAAGACTTTGCAGTTGGTTTTGGCGGGGGTGACCTGGTTGCCCCACGGCCAGGTGGCGCCGGAGGAGCCGCGGGCGGCTTTCTCCCACTGCTGCGCGGAGGGCAGTTGTTTGTGGGCCCAGCGGGCGTAGGCGGTGGCGTCGTCGTGGGTCACCCACACGACGGGGTGATCGGCGAGGTCGGCGGGCGGCCGGCCGTTGTCCCAGTGCCGTGGCGCCGCGTGTCCGGTGGCGGTGACGAACACCGTGTAGTCGGCGTTGGTGACCGGGTAGGTGTCGATGTGGAATCCGGCAAGCCAGACCGGCTGGTCCATGGGGCCGGACAGGTAGACGCCTTCGGGGATCCAGGTCATGGAGCGGCCGTCGACGGGGTGGCGGATGCGGTCGGGCTGGATCAGCTGGTCGGTGTCGGGGGAGTCGCCTATCGCGTCGGCGGGCACTTGGGCAAGGAATCGCGTCAGCTCGTCGGGTTTGAGCCGGGACAGCGAGGTGTCGAGAGCAGCCTGATTGGCCGGCCGCGGCGTGATGGCGGCTCGCTTGGCTTCCCAATAGGAGACCTGCCGTTCGGTGACGCCGAGGTGGGCGGCGAATTCGTTCAACGACATTCGCCGGGCGTCGCGCAGCGCGGCAACTTCAGCTCCCGTCCACGGCCGAACCAGGCTTTTCATCGACTGCGGCGCCCTTTCTCGTTCTGGTGGCGTCCGAGCCTACTGGGAGCCGGGGGCGGCGTTGTGTTAGAGCCGTTGCGGCGGAATGGATTTGTAAGCTTCCTGGAGGACCGTCACCGCTTCGTGCTCGGGCCATTTCGTGTCGTCGATGCAGGACACGGCGCGTACGCCGGTCGCGGCGTTGGTGGCGACGACGGCGGCGTAGTCGCTGAGCTGGGCGAGGGTGATGCGCTCGTTCACCACGTCTTCGTCGAGAACCTGGTTGAGCAGCCGCATGGTGGTGCCGGGGAGGACTTCGGCGCGCGGCCAGATGAGACGTCCTTCGCCGGTGATGAATCCGATGTTGCTGGTGGCGATTTCGCTGATCGTGCCGTTACCGGCGGTGAACACGACGTCATCGAATCCCTGGCGCTGCGCGACTCCGCGTTGGTGAAGGGCACCGAACAGACCAATGTGCTTGACCCGCGGCAGATCTCGCGCGTACACGACCGATTGCAGCCGCAGCGGGGCCGCCGGCCCGGCCGGTGCGTGGCGCATCGAGACCAGCACGTGCGGCTCCGCGGGGGCGCCGGGCTTGGACAGCTCAATGGCCGGATCGTAGATGGTCACTCGGACGACTACCGGCCCGTCGGCGTCGCGGATGGCGTGCCGCACGTGGGCCCGGACACGATCGGGATCGAGCTCGGCGTTGAAAACGGTACGGCTGTCGCGGACCAGCCGATCGAGATGCATTTCGAGTCCACGAACCGCGCCGCCTTCCTCGACCCGCATCGAGGTGAAGTGGCCGAGTCCGACCAGCGCCAGCGGCGCCAGAGCCTCGACGGTGACCGGCACGCCGTTGAGTTCCATCATGGGCCTAGTGTCCCACCGGCTAACCGGTGCGCAGCAAGCACCGGGGCGCGAAATTCGGTGAAGATTCAGTGCAGTTCAGTGGTAATGCAGTTCCGGCTCACCCCGGTTGCGCCAATGCTGAAGTGCATGGAAATCGCGGAGCGTAATGCCCGGGAGGCGATATGACCACCCGCGCGCTCGTCAGTGATGACGTCCTCCCGGATTGGCACGAGCTGTGGGCAGCGGTGCGCGGCGTTCGCGGACCGGGCACACATCCGGTGACGACCCTCGCTTCCGGCTTGGCACGAACGCACCGGCTCGCGAACGGGAGAGTCGGTTTTCTGCTCGTGGCCCGTGCGGACGGCGCCATCGACACGCGCCGCGTCGGAGCAGGCGGGATGCCCATGCCACATCCCATCCATCTTTCAAGAGACAGATTTTCGTGAGGTGAAAAATGCCGTTTGGCACCGTGAAGTGGTTCAGCGACGAGCGCGGTTACGGATTCATTGCGGCAGAGGACGGTTCATCGGATCTGTTCGTCCACTTCCAGGGCATCGCCGGCAGCGGGCACCGGTGTCTGCAGGCAGGACAACGGGTCTCCTACACCGTCGCCGAGAACCCCAAAGGTCCGACTGCAATCGATGTGGCCGTCGCAGAGGGACATGCCATCGTCCCAGAATGCGGGCCCAAACGCGCGGCAGATGCCGTCGATCGAACGGATCATCCGACACCCGGGAGATGACATTAGCCGCACCTGGAGCGCCGCCACATTCTCGTAACGGTCACCTCCGGCCACTGCGGGATTGACGTCCCAATATCTCTGTGCCCCAACCACTTTCATACAATCCATGGAGGTCTAATGTCGACAGCCGTCTCGCTGCCGCAACTCGCAATCGGCGAAGAGGTTCCTGCCTCGCCGCGCCGGGCCCTGTATTCAGCCGGTGCTCCAGCCGATTCCTTCGCTGACAGCCAGCGCTATTACGAGAATCTGTACGGTCCGACACGTTACGACGCAAATACCCGCGCCCTGACGGTGCGTGCCCACGCCTTCCGTGCGTTGATGGTGACACGCGACCTTGCGGACGTTGCATCCGAAGCACTGCACGGGCAGACGTTGCCGATCTTCGCTGTGCGCCACGGGATTCGGGTTCTCATGACCGCGCCGCCGACTGCGGCTGACGACATCGTCCGCTTCTTCCCCCGTGGTGTCACAATCGTGGGCCGCGGAGCGGAGCTGGCATTACCGACTCCGGGAAACCCAACTAGGTGGTGGTTGGCCGCCTTTCCTGAGGGCGCGGAGTTGCCGCCCTATCGCGAGGTCGTCGAGGCGGTGCTGGGGGCGTGCAGTGGATGAGGCCATGCGCGAGTTCCCGGACGCTGACCAGTTGTTCGGCTCGGACGGCAGCTGCGTGAGCGAAACCATCAGTTGGAATCCGGCTGTCGTTGACGCGCTGCGCGGCCTCGCCGGCGACGTCACGCCGTTACAGGTGATCGATCTAGCTTCCGCGGCGCTGCCGACCACGGTCGGCACTCGGATCGTGCTCGGCTACGAGCACAGCCAACGCGCGTCGACGCGCTTCCGCGCCGCCCTGTGGCATCTGCGCGCTCGGCATGCGGCAGGCAAGGTTCCCCCGGCAGGAATCGTCGTGTCCGCTGCGACGGAAGAGTCTGCGCAGGCGTGGGTACTTGCTGCCGCTACCACCAGAACCCCGGCGACACTGCTTGTTCCCCCTGCTCTCGAAGCCGCGGTAGCAGACCTGCACCGCGACGGGATAACGCTTGAGGTAGTCGACGGCGGCGATCTCGCCGACCGCCGCGACGCCCTCACTGCGTCGGGACAGGTGCTGGTCGCAAATCCCCATGACCTGCTCTGCGCTGCGGGAGCGGGGTCGTGGCTGCACGACCTCGACAGTGCGATGCCGGACATAGGGACGGTGGTCATCACCGCGAACGATGCCGCGCTGCTGCTGGGCACCCTGGTCACCGCACACCGGCACCACATCAAAACTGTTCTCGTCACGCGTCGCGGTGCTGCGGTCCCCAGCGCGGTGCAACAGGCCTTGGCCGACGGCAAGCAGTTTCCTGGATTGGCTGGCGACGGCCGTCGTATCCAGCTGGAGGCAGTCACTGTCGGCGATGCCCAGATCGAGACCGCACGGGCCGTGCTTCTTCGCCGCGGCCTGGCCGCTGGCGCCGAGGCGGCGATGGCCCTGGCGGCATTGACCTCCACGAGCGACGGACCGTTGTCGGGCTACCGCCCCGAACGACACGAAAAGGTCGCAGTACTGCTGAGATGGTCGGCCGACGAACGCCGCCCGACCAGGACCGACGATCAGACAGGGACGACGGGGATGTGTGCACAACACGGGCACGGACAGCGCAGTTCGATCACCGTGGTCGACGATACCGTCGCCCGCAGCGCGGGAATTCACAGCTACCTGGTCGACTCCGGAAAAGACTGCTACCCCAAAGACATCGAGATCGGAAGACGCCTGAGTAGCGACTGCCCGTCGGTTCAGTACTCGGCGCGCGCCGCCCGAGCGTTTCTCGAGCGGGCAGTTCACCATCTCGCCGATGTGCATGGGATCGCGCAGTTCGTCGAGTTGGGGTCGGGCTATCCGTTCGCGCTGAACGTGCATGAGGTCGCCCGCGCTCAGCAGCCGACCGCACGTACCCTCTACGTCGACAGCGATCCGGTGATTGCCGCGCACGGACGGGCGCTGCTGGCCAATATCGACGGCGCGTTCTTCGCCCACGCCGACGTGACCGACACAGACGCCTTGGCGCGCGAGATCGCCGCCACGATGGACACGGCTGAGCCGATTGCGCTGTGTCTCGGGTTCGTCGCCGAGTTCGTCGCTGATCCGCACATGGTGGTCGAGGCGGTGTCGGCGGCGCTGCCGGGGCCGATTTACTGGATCCTCAGCCACGTCACTACCGATGTACGCCGCCGTGAGGAGGTCGACCGGGCGGTGGAGATATACCGCACGGGCGGCATCGAATTCCACCCACGCACAAAGGAAACGATCGCCGAGATCGTTGCCCCATGTGAATTGCTCAGCCCCGGCCTGGTCGCGGCGACGAGCTGGTGGCCGGAGACGGCAAGCACCGACCGGATCCCGACGCTGCCGAGCGCCAATTCGGATACACACGAAGACCTCTGCTTGGCTGCGGTCGGGAGAGTCCGATGACCTGCCTACACGTCCCACTGACGGACCGCAGCGGCGGTGAACAGTCGGTCGCGGGGGAGGACCGCCACAACGTCGTCGCCGCAGCCGCGTCGAGCAACACGGTGTTGGTGGTCGAGGACGGCCGGCTACCCGCGAGATGGCCGTACTTGGCTGAGCGGCTGCGTGAAGCGCTGGCAGTCCGCGGCATCGCGGTGCGGTGGGAAAGCATTCCCGCTGGCGCGCATCTGCGCGACCTTCCGTCTATAGCGGAGGTGGTTGCGCTGGTGGTGCTGGGAGTCGAGCCCGAACCGGCCGATATCGATGCTTTGCCGAAGCTGGCGGTGGTCGCCGGCGTCGGCGGTGTCGGGACCGCGGCCGCGCAACGAGCGGGCCGCTCGATCGCCTGCGTCGACGGCGGCCGCGGTCACTGCGACTCGATCGCGGAGATGGCGATCGGGTTGATGTTGTCGGCGCTTCGGCAGATCCCCAGCTGGCACCTCAAGATGGCATACGCGGGCTCGGTGGTGGGGCCACTTCCTCAGTGGCAGTTCGCCGATCACCCCGGATTCGTCAACGGCACGATCGGCGGCAAACAGATCGTGGTGGTCGGCCTGGACGGTGCCGGCGCCCGCATCGCCGAGCTCTGCGACTCCTTCCACGCATCGGTCGCGGTGTTCCATCCCGACGCCGCGGACGTCGATTTCACCGCCTCCGGGGTCGAGCGAGTGGATCTGGATCAGATCGTCTGCCACGCAGAGATTCTCGTCGTGCCTGCGAGCTCACCGCAGCATTGGATACCCGCTCGAGTGGTCGACCAGCTCAACCACGGGACACTGGTCGTGACCCTGGCCGGCGCCGGAATCGATATGCCCGCGCTGCGTGCGCGCGTCCTGCACGACGAGCTGGCCTGGGCTACCGACATCGACCCAACCGATCCGGTCCCCGCCGGTGATCCGATCCTGGGCCGCCCCAACGTCATACACACCCCCGGGATCGCCGGGCGCACCCGCGACGCCAACCGCAGCGTCGCGGACGTGCTGGCGGAGAACGTCTTTCGCGCTGTCAACGGCGCCCCTCCGTGGTTGTGGGACTGCCCACCGCTACCCGACGCTGCCGATCGGGAGGCCACTGTGCAGCAGGTTTCGCATGACGTCGCAGACGATGACAGCGGAGAAGCGAGGACCGACTCTGACAGCCGTGGCGGCGATGACACTGGGATACCAGTGCCGGGGCCGCGTCCGCAGGATCGAGGTCGCGCCGCTGTTGGCGGATCGTATTGCGGTTCGGGTTCCGGGGAGAGCTGAGCGCCTTGATGGTAGGGGGCGGCGACACCGCGGAAGCGGTCGGCGGGGTACGTACATTCCGTTCCGAGGCATATCGTCTGCGGCGGCGTCGAGGGATGACGGTGGCCGAGCTGGCGGCGCGCGCGAACTTCGACAAGTCCTATCTCGGGCGAGTGTTGGGTGGAAAGCGTCCACCCACTCAGCAGGTCGTCGAACGTCTGGACGCTGCACTGCAGGCTGATGGGGTGTTGCTCGCGCTCGCCGCCGCGGATTCTCTGCGCGATCGTCTCGATACCGCGGCAGGCGAGTCCGCTGCCATGTCGCGTCTGGTCCGCAACGATCCGGTGGATGGGTCGACCATCAGCGAGCTGTCTGCCAAGGTGGCGTCGATCGCTCAGAATTATGTGTCCGAGCCGCCGTTGCCGCTGCTGCACGAACTCCTTGTCGTGCGGGATCAGATCCAGCACATGCTGGAGCTGGGCCCTCGCCCTGCCACACTGCGCGATCTGTGCTTGCTGGGTGGAGTCACCGTGCAGCTGCTCGGCGAGGTCACCGACGATATTTCGGGCAGCACCGCCGCGGCGCTGAAACATCTCCGGGCTGCACAGCATTTGGCCGAAGACGCCGGGCACCCGGGGTTACAGGCGTGGATCGCGGGAACCCGTGCCTTGGTCCTCGAATGGTCCCCGCGACCACATCAGGCGCTCGAGATTCTGGAGGCGGCTGTCGGGCGAACCCCACCGGGCGACCACGGGGTGCGGTTGCACGCCTTGCAGGCCCGGTGCGCCGCGCGGGTCGGTGACGCCCGCCTTGCCCGCGCGGCTGCCAGCCGCGCGGAGGAGGCAGCCGACCGGGTCGCCAGCGACGAGGTCAGCGCATTCGGTGGTGTCATGACCTTCCCCCGCGCCAAGGCCGCCTACTACCTGGGCCGCGCCTTTTGCCGACTCGGCGATCACCCGCAGACCGAACGCTGGGCGACAGAAGCCATCGCCTCCTACAGTGGCGGCCCCGCACAGCAACGGTCCTATGGAGACGAATCCCTGGCGCGAGTCGACCTGTGTATCTCGCGGCTCGGCGTCGGCGAACTGGAGGGCGCCGCGGAAATCATTGCCCCTGTGCTGGAACTTTCGGCCGAACAGCGCATTGCACCCATCATGGAAGGCATGCGATCGATCACCGCCACCTTGCAGGCGCACCGCCACAGCGACGCGCCGGCCGCGAAGGACCTCGCTGCAGCCATCACTGCCTACACCGCCCGCCCGGCCCTGGCCCTGTGGTGACCGCGCCGCTGCCGGACTACGACATCCTCGCCGCCGCGTGCGCGCAGGCGAACCTCAATTACACGGATGCGCAGCTGATCCGGGCGCACTCCAACTCGGTCTACCTGCTGCCCGGTGAACGGGCCGTGGTGCGCATCGGCCGGCAAGACCACGGCCTGCGAGCTCGCGCGTCCCTGACCCTCACACGATGGCTGTCCGAGCGCGGTGTACCGGTCACCGAACCTATGCTCGACCACGCGATCGATGTCGATGCTTGCACGATCACCGTGTGGCGTTACTACCCGCAGGACACCCGGCCGGCGCCGCCCATGCGCGCGCTCGGCGCCATCCTGGCCCAGTTGCACGCCTTGCCCCGCCCGCCGATCGAGCTGCCCGCCTACCCGCCTCTCGCGCGGTTCACAGCCGTCCTCGCCGAACCTGCGGTGCAACGGGTGCTGAAAGACGACGACCTCGAATTTCTGCAGCAGCAAGCGCGCTCGGTCCTCGACCGCTATCAGCATCTCGATTCTCGCCTGGGAGTCGGCTTCATCCACGGCGACTCCTACACCGGAAACTGCGTGTGGGACGGCGATCTCGTGCGGCTCGGCGATTGGGACGAGGCCTGCATCGGTCCCCGAGAACTGGACCTCGTCACCGCATGCCACGACAGCCGATTCGGCGTTTCCGACGATGAGCTCGCCGAATTCCTCCGCGCCTACGGCACTGTCGCAGTGCCCGAATTCCGTTCTGGCGCTGCGGCCTCGACCCTATTCGCCATGCGAGACCTCCACACGCTCGCCGGCTACATTCGCCGCGCCGCCCGCGGGGACACCCCTGCCGCACGTGAACTCGAACATCGCCTGCGCACTCTGCGCCATCCCGAAACGCCGGCCGAACCCTGGCACGCGCTGTAGCCGAAGGGACGTGCCGAAAAACCAGGTCAAACCCCCGCACGTGTAGTCGGGAGGAAACGACATCGCAAAGCCAGTGATGTCCGAGCTGGATCCGGCCTACCCGCCCGCCTGAAACCGGACCCGGCCGTTGCTCCTATTTCGTCGGCCCCGGGGGCCCGGGCGGGTGGGCTCGACCGCGCCTGACCCAGAGGCAACGAAACTCTGCCCGGCGCAACAGGTTTGCACATCCGTGTTGTCAGCGCTTGTCGAGCGAGCGACCAAGGACCCGACCTCGCCGTGCTGTCGCTGGCTTATCTCGATGCGCGGGCGCGCACTATACCAACGTCGGCCCCACCGTGAAGGCTGAATTTAGTGGTCAGAAGTCAGCATTTCAACTGACCACCGCGAGCTATTGCGCCGACACCGCGCAGATGCCGAAAATGGTTCTCGTAGAGGGCATTTCCCAGATCATCGGGCACTTCCACTTCCTGTGACCGGCCCGCGCAGCATCGATCGACACCCATCGATTCGATCGATGAACCATGCGCGGGGATGCCTTGTGTCCATTTGACAGGAGGGATACGCAATGACCAGACTGCCGCACCTTCCGCCGACTACGGAAACCTATGCCGCGCAACTGCTTTGCATCGTGCGAGGAATGCGATGAGATGCGGGGGCGCTGGTTCGCTCGATCCATGGCCCGACGCGGCGGCCATGATGGGTGCGGTGCGTGCGGCACTGCGCGGAGATATCGGCGCGTGCGAGCATCCGGTGTTGAGCAAGGTGCGTGAGCTGGCGAAGATGTATCGCGACCACGGGGAAGCCGCGCGGCGATGTGACGCCCCGCCGGCCGTGCTCGGATACAACTCCGCTGTCGCCGGGCTGTCCCAGGTCGACACTGCGGCACAAGGCTTCATATCCGCGTTCGACGCGCTGGCCTGCCAGACGCTGCCTGTCGGCCAGACGCAACCGGGCCTTCTCGCCGCGCGAGTCGTGTACTGGGCGGTGAACGCCACCACCCACACCTGCCACGACGTCGTCGCGGCCTGCAATGCCTACGACGACTGGCGCGCGCGCCACATCCCGGCAGCCGAATCTCACCGATCCACGACACTCTGCAGCTGACCGCAGCCCGCGATCCGCCACACGCACTGCGACGCAACCAAAGCCGTCGATGCAGCCGAGCCGCATCCGACCTTGCCCTGACGAGCTCGCGACTGGTTACGCGCGCCTTTCACTGGCCCCACCACTGACGTCTGGAGTTTTCGTGTCCCTGCCCTCGTCCGCTCGTCCCGCCGCGTGCCCGATCAGCCACGGACCGCCCGGGCGGGACGTGTCGTTTTCGCCGATCAGCGGCCCGGAGTTCGCCGTCGACCCGCACGCTGTGTATCGGGAGATGAGGCATCGGCACGGCGACCTCGTGCCGGTCGACGTGGGTGCGCCGGCGACGCTGGTCACCAGCTTCCAGCTCGCGGTGGATATCCTCCATCAGGACGACCGCTATCCGGCGGATCCGCAGGCCTGGTCGGAGCATGCAGACGCTGGATCTCGGGCGCTCGTGGTCCTAGGGCCACGAGCGGACGCACTGCATACCTCGGGCGACACGCGGCTGCGGTTGCGGAAGGCGATAGTCGACAGCCTCACAGAGATCGACACCTACGCTGTCGAGGCGTCGGTCGCCGAGGCGGCAGTTCGCCTGATCAATCAGTTCTGCCAGGCCGGCGAGGCCGATCTCGTCGCGCAATTCGCACGGCCTCTCGTCGCCGAGACGATGCACCGCGTGCTCGGGTTCGCGCCGGACACTGCCCGGATCGTGCTCGATGCCCTGATCGCGGTGCAGACGGCCGATCCACCGGTCCTCGAACGGGGCCGGGCGCTGCTGCGCGAGGTGGGCCTCGACACCGCCAAGACGAAACGGCGGTGTCCTGGCGCCGATGTGGCGTCGTGGCTGACGGCGCATTCAGCGGGGCTGACCGACGAGGAGATCGCCGACCAGTTGGTGCTGTTGTCGACATACCTGGCTCCCACGTGGGCCTTGATCGGCAACGCCATTCTGTTGTCGATGACCGACGACCGTTTCGGCGGCGAGGTGCTCGGCGGAGCGCTGTCGGCGCAGGAAGCAATCGACGAGGTCCTGCATGCACATCCGCCGGTGTCGATCGCGGCGCCGCGGTTCCCGCGGCAGATGCAAGTCCTCGACCAGGTCGGCACGCTGCACGAAAACCAGCCGCTGCTGGTCGGTCTCGCGGCGTGCCATGCCGACCCCGCGGTGGTCAGCGATAACCGCAAGGGCAACCGCGCACACCTGGCCTTCGGTGCCGGCGCCCACGCGTGCCCGGCCGCGTCGACGGCCACCTTGATCGCTCGGACGGGGCTGGACCAGCTGTGGGACGCCCTTCCCGAACTGCAACTCACCACACCCGCGCACCAGCTCGAGTGGGTGAACGACCCGTTCGCCCGCGCTTTGACGCAGCTGCCTGCGCGCTTCCCACCCGCGCGGCCGTTCCGGCTTCCGTAGGAGAGACCTTGACCATGCAGCACCCATCCGCGGCACTTGCCGGCGCGCCGCCGACGCCGATCGAAGAGGTCGGGCCCCGAATCAGCTTGTTCTCAACGGAATTCGCGAACAATCCGCATGCGATCTACCAGCACATGCGCGACAACTATGGCGGCAGTTCGCTGATCCCGGTCCTGCTGGCGCCCGAGGTGCCCGCGACCCTGGTGATCGGCTGGCACACCGCCCGCAAAATCCTCGTCGACGACGAGCATTTCCCCGCAGACCCCCGTGCCTGGCAGGACAGTATGCCAGCGGGATGCCCGATCAGACCGATGACCCAGTGGCGTCCCAACGTGCTGCACGCGGACGGTGCCGTTCACACGCGCTTGCGTGCCGCGATCAACGACAGCCTCGCAGGCATCGATCACCACCGTCTGCGCGACCAGGTCGTGCGGACCGCGGAAGCGTTGATCGAACGATTCTGCGGTGAGGGCCGGGCAGACGTCCTCACCGATTACGCGAACCCGCTGGTGTTCTCCGTACTCAACGCGCTGATCGGCTGCACGGCCGAGGCCGGCAGCCAGGTCGCGGACGCCATGGCGCGCATGTTCAACTCCACCACCGGCACCGAGACCGTCGAAGAGGACCTGGCTCACGCCCTGGGGCGGGTTGTCGCCAGCAAACGCATCCGCTCCGGAAACGACATCACCACGCGACTTCTCCGATTCCCCACCGAGCCCGGCGAACACACTCGGCTGTCCGACAACGAAGCCATCCATCAGCTGGTGCTGCTCTTCGGCGCGGCTATTGAACCGACAGTCAATTTGCTGGCCAACACAGTGTTGCGCATGGTCACCGATGACCGGTTTCTTTCCAGCGCAAAGAGTTCCAGCGCAACGATCCCCGACGCGTTGGACGCGGAGTTGATCTGCAACCCGCCGATGGCCAACTTCGGCACCACCTATCCCAGGCGGCCGTGCGTCGTCGATCAACCCAACGGCCAGCGCATCTGGCTGCCGGCCAATCAGCCTGTCGTGATCAGCATCGCCGCCTGCAACAACGACCCACGGGTGAACAAGGGCGATCTGCGGGCGGCCGATTGGCACCTGGGATGGCTCACCGGCCGCCACGCCTGCCCTGCTGGGGCACGAGACGCGGCCAAGCTCATCGCCGGAACAGGGATCGAAATGCTGCTCGACGCGGTGCCCGACCTCGTACCGACCAACCCGCACCCCGTATGGCGCCCCGGCCCCTTTCACCGGGCCCTGGCCGAATTCCCAGTCACATTCACCAAAACCACCCCTCTGCCCGCCCGCCTGCCCGCCGACAAATAAGGAGGCCACCATGCCCGCCGTGCCAGGCCTGACGGCCTCCCTCGACCCCGACGGCATCGGGATGACACCCGAAGAGGTCAACCTCTACCTCGCGACGATCGAGCTGACCAGCGCACAAGCGCGGACGCTGTGCGACATCATCCCGCCGACCGACCAGATGGACTCTCGGTGGTGGTACGAGGCACCCACCCAGCTCGCCGACGCCATCCGCGCCCGGGCTGAGGAACCGCACCACGCCGAGCGATGGGGAGCCGACCACGCCGAGTTGGCCGCGCTGTGCGAAAACCTCCCTCCCGCACACGCAGTCGCCCTTGTCGACGCCATAGTCCGCGCCCGAACCGCCCACGCCGACCTCGACGAGGCGCTGCGAGAAGTCCGCCTCCTCACCTGACAAGCGCCGGCCGAGCCTTCGGCAACCGCCCACCCGCCCACGCCCGACCCCACGCCAAAAGCCGTATCGCTCAGAGGAATTCGGCGACGCCATCGGCCACCCGTACCGAAGCTGTCGCACCGCACCACCGCAAAGGAAACGTCATGACGACCATCGATCCCGCAGTCACCGCCGACGAACCGTCCGATACAGCCGCCTCGGGCACACCCCTGGCGGCTGCCGCCTTGAACGTGGCATTGTTCGGTGCCGATCAGACGCGCCGTGCGATGGTGCGCGAGGCCGCGGCCGCGGTCGGCCACGTCCCCGAGCCAGGCATGACCTATATGCAGAAAGCGGAGCGCGGGCCGGGACAGCTGCAATCGGTGATGTCCGCGATCGGTGGATCCGCTGTCGCGATCGCTGCCGACCCCGAGCTGCGGGGTGTGCTCAGCGAGGAGATCGCGGTACTTGCCCCGCAGGGGCTGACGCCGTTGACTGGTCATCTGGACCTCGCGATCGGCGCGATCACCACGCTCGGCAACGGATCGCTCTACCAGCAGCAGATACTCGCCGACCTCGATCGCGGCGCGGCCCTCGGCTTGGCCGGCATCACCGAGGTCGGGGGCACCAACGGCGCCAACTGCCGCACCCTCGCGATCTACGATCCCGCCACCGAGGGCCTGTGGCTGCGCACCGTGGATATCCGCGCGTGCAAATTCAAACCCAACGGCAAATACCCAGGCCTGCCCACGGTCATGGTGGTCACCGCCCGTCTGATCGTCGACGGCCGCGACGAAGGGGTCCTGCCGATCCTGCTCCGCCTGCACGACGGCACCAACTTCACTCCGGGAGTCGACGCGCAGTTGCTGCCGGAAGGGATCTCGACCCTGCCCCACTACGCGTTCCGTTTCCGCGACTGCTGGGTTCCGAAAGATGCTCTGCTGGGCGGTGATTGGGCGCGCTTCACCCTTGACGGACAGTTCGAATGCCGCGTGCCGGAGCGCGAAAGGTTCCACCGGGCGACCGCGAAACTGCAAGACGGCCGGCTGGATCTGGGCCGGGCCTCGCTGGCCGCGGCCCGGGCCGCAGTGGCGGGGCTGCACACCTTCGCCGGGCAGCGAGGCGGGCACCAGTTCCATCCGCAGCAGCCTGGCCGCCGGATGGCCGACCGCGACCCGGTGCGAACCGATCTGGTTACCGCCGTCACCGACCTCTACACGGCGACGATCCTCGTCCGCTACCTCGGGGACATGCGCGCAGACGCCCAGGGGAGTGATCCCGAGATGACGGTGTGGGCGATGCTGGCGAAAGTCTCGTTCACCACCCTCGCTCACCAGCACCTGCTGATGTGCCGGCTCAACACCGGTGCCCACGGCGCGACGATCGTCAGCCGCCTCGCCGAATGGCACGACAACACCTTGGCCGCGATGATCGCCGAAGGCGTCATCCAGGCCATGCAGGTCAAAGCCGGTCATTCGCTGCTGCGGACCGGTCAGCTGGACCTGCCGGGCACCCCGGCCCAGCTTCCCGAACTCGTCCAGGCACTCGCCGAGCGTGAGCGAGTGATCGCCGAAGCTATCAGCCTCGGCGACACCATGACCGCGGGACCTGTCCTGGGCCCCGACTCGGCCGCCATCGAGCTCACCGAGGCGGCCATCGAACGAGCGCTGGCCACCGCGCCACTGATCGCGGCCGCTGAAACCACTGACTCCGACACCCGGAATGTGCTCGCCACGATCGCTGCCGCCTACGCCGGCGGACGCGTCTACGCGCGACACGGATGGTTCAGCGCCCACCAGCATCGACTACACACAGCTGTCCCGGCCGCTGGCGCGCTCGCCCTCGAGCTGGCCGAGAATCGGCACGTCCTCGCGCAGCGGCTGCCGGATCTGGTGGACGCCTTCGCCGTTCCCGACCTTCCAGGATCCCCACTGTCGGGCTCGGACTACACCACCCCCTTGCGCGCGCTCACCGGATGGGCCGACGACAGCTTCATCCCCGCCGGCGCCCCGCTGCCGGAAAGCCGGCCGGCCCAAGCGACCGACTGACACCAGGAGATCCCGTTGATTCACAGTTTCTCGCCGGCGTCGACGACGCGCCGTCGGCTGCCCGTGTGCATCTGCACCGACGCCGGCTACGACCCCGACGATCTGCTGGCGCTGGTGATCGCCGCTATCGCGTTGCCTCTGCGGCTCGTCGTGACCAGCGATGAGTTCGGCGGCGGGCAGCGGGCACGTTTGGTGCGGTATCTGCTCAATCGCTGTGGGCGGACCAGTGTCGTGGTCGTCGCGGGCCAAGAAATCGAGGGTGCTGAAGCCCGATGGGTGTGTGACGGGCTGGTGCCCGCCGATTTCCCGCCGCCGTCTCTGCCGATCACCGGCTCGATCATCGACGCTGTCAGAGCGGTGCTGGGTGACAGCGGCCGTGCGGCCTGGATAGGGCAGGGCCCCCTGACTAACCTGGCCCACTTGTACAGGGCCGCACCGGAACTGGCGCAGCGGCTGGTTATCACGCTGATGGGCGGCGGGCTGGCCGAGCGCTACCGCGATTCGTCCCGCGCCAGTCACAACCCTCGACTGGACCCGGCGAGCGCACGGGCGATCTGGTCGGCACCCGACCTGATCATGTCGCTGGTGACTTCGGATGTCACCTTCACTCCCGAGGCGGAGATTACCCGCGTCAGCGAGGTGTACCAGCTGCTCGCGGCTGACAACGCGCCGCCGTGGGCGCGACTGGTGGCCGCTGGATACGACCGATGGTTCGCTAAATGGACAGGATCGAAAGCAGCCGACCCACTGGCGCTCACCGTCGCAGCCGGGCTGCCGTGCGTTCAGTTTGATTGGGCACGGGTCGCCATCGAGCACGATGCGCGAATGCGGCTGGCCCCCAAGGGCATCAAGTTGCGGATGTCCACCGGCGCGAACTACCAGAGTTTCCATGCCTGGGTGACGAGGATCGTGCGGCACGCCCTGGACTTCGGGATCGGCCTTGAGCCCTCGTTGAGCGGCCGCGTCTCGAGCACAACCGGCCCGACGATGGCCGCAGCCCCCTTGCTGGCCCGGTCATGACACGACCAGTCAAGCAAACCACCCGAACGACCGCAGGAGCCAGCGGATGCAACCTCGAGGCCGGGGCCGCGCTCAGCAACAAATTCTGCAGTTGATGACAGACGGCAATCCCCGCAGCTGCGGGCAAATCAACACCGAGCCACAGCTGCAGCGGATCCGCAGCGTGCGGAGCGCGGTATGTGGTCTGCGCGAGCAGAAGTGGCTGTGCGACATCGGCGAACGCGATCACCACGGCGGACACCTGTGGCTCATCACCATTGCCGGCCAAGCAGCCGCCCCCGGACACGCAAATCCTCGGCACCAGAAACCTCGCCGACCTAACCGGCCACACGTCGGTGAACTCATCGCCGCACGAAATCACAAGTAGGAGAACAGATGAAGAACAACACAGTCACCGCAGCGATACTCGCCTCCGCCGCCATCGCCGCAGCCCCGGGCACCGCACACGCCGCACCGGTCCCCGCCCATACCGCATCGACCGATTTGACCGATCACGGCGTCGGCTACACCGTCACCGGCGCGGACGGCCATAGCGCGGTCGTGCGCGCGACCAACAGCCGCTTCGCTGCGCGCCCCGATGCACGTTCGGTTGCGGTGATCGATGCCGCGGACGCCACCGTCACCACCATCCCTCTCGGCTTGCGCACCACCGAATCCGGTCTGGTTCCTGCGCCGGCCTCGATCAGTGATGACAGGCGGACACTGACCCTCGCACCGGCGTCGGCCGCGGCGCACCCGGTCGACGACGCCTCTGACACCATCGCCCGCAAACAGCACAACGCCGGCGTCGGCGCACTAATCGGCGGCGGCATCGGCGCCGTGCTCGGGTTCTTCCTCGGCGGCGTCGGCGCACTGGTCACGGTCCCGATCGGCGCCGGCATCGGTGCGCTCATCGGATATGCCACCCCGTGAAAGCGGAGACGGACCCGCGGTGGCCACGTCACCATTAGTTGATCTCCAGCCCCTTCCGACCGAACTCACCAGATAGAAGGATGCACACGCCATGGGACTGGCTGACGAATTGGGCTTGGACGATACGACACCCATCCAGCGATACCAACAGCAGCTCAGGGAGCCGGACGCCCTCCCGGCCGCACAGGCAGCAGAAGCTAAGCGCAACCTGCTGCTCCCCGCAGCACACGTCGGGGACAGCCAACACATCAGAAAGGCTCACATCGGATATCTGAAGGCGATCGGAGACCCGCAATGGCGCCAGCGCCTCGACGATCTCACCCGCTATGACTCTCCGCCGATACACGGCCGACTACGACATCGCCTCATGGGGCCGTGGCGCGAGCCGATCACACCACTTGCGCAGTACCTCAACGCAGTGAAGCTGCAACGAGAGCGAACGGAAATCGACAGCCAACCAGCTCCGCAACCACGGCGCTCCGCCACCGGAACCCTCCGATGGGGAACAGATTTGCAGCGCCTACCGCCGATTCCGCGAACTGGTCGAACGCGAAGCCGGACGGTCAGACTGAATCAGCATGCCTGACAACCCCTTCGACACCGGTCTGCCGATGGTGCCCACACCGCGGCGCACACCACCACAACGACGCATCCGCCGCCCGCAGCCGCAACCGGCCACGGATCCCAGCTGTCCCGAGGGCAACCGCGAAGGCAGCTGGAATCAGTGGCTCGACGGACAGCCGCCCAGCGCACCGCAGTACCGACCCAGCGTAGTGATCCAGCGCAACTCACTGTGGAGCAAGGACACCGACGACGGACCAGCCACGCCGCGCATCGTCGACCGGACCGGGAGCAACCCCGGGCAAGGACTGCGCCGACGACCGAAAAGACAGCGAGACAGCCGCCTCGCTGGTCGACTCGCCGGCATGGCAATCATCGTCGCTGTGACGGCCGTCGTCGTGGTCGTGATCCTGACCACGATCCATGCAGGTCACCGGCACACACGCATGTCCACTCCGCCAGCCAGCTCGACACCGGCGGCCCCAGGCGTGGACCCGCACGCCACCGAGGGATGCAGGCAGTCCGCCGCCGGTTTGTCGGTGTCGGGCACCGGATCAGGCGACACCCGCACCGGGCCCGGCGTGGTTCTGGCGTTCAACCGGGCCTATTACGTCGCTCGGTCCGGCATCGACGCGGCGGCGTTTCTCGCGCCCGATGCTGAGGGAGTCGATCGCGATGGCAGCCGGTACCCGCTGACGACCGACTTCGTCCAGGCCGGGATCAACAAGACCCCGGCCGACACCCGGTACTGCGTGAGTATTGAGCCCGACTCGGCCGACCGCTGGCAGGTGGAGATCACCGAGCAGGTCGGCTACGAAATCACCGCCATCACACACGAACTCGTCACAACCACCACCCAAGACGGCCGGACCCTGATCTGCATGATCGTCCAGCCGTAGCCAACAGCCGAGAAGGAAATGCAATGCAGCACAGCAGGATACGCAAACCGCTCTCCGCGCCAATACAGGACCGCTTCGACCGGGTGCGCGGACTGTCCGGTGGGAGCCGGTCTGCTCCGGGTGCCGGGTCATGCGGCGGATCGACCAACAGCATCGGTGGACCGGGAGCAGCGATGAGTGGGTGGGACATCAGGTGATCGCACGGCGTGAGCTGCTCCGCAACAACAGCCCGGTCATCGTCTCGATCGGTCTGCCCTACGAACAGGGCCGGCACTGGCACGCTCCCTTCCGTATCGACGGCGCAGCCGACGAGCCTGTCCTTCATGCAGCGAGCGGACGGGACTCGGTGGAAGCCATCCAATCCGCAGTGAAAATGATTGGGGCTACGGTGAATTCGTGGAACTCCGACGGAGCAATCACATGGCATGACGAACATGACCTGGGCTTCCTGTGAAGCACCGGGGTGAACGATTGTGGCCAACCCGTTCACCACCCTGCACGGTCGCCGGACTCCGCGATCGGGTTCGGTGCCCGGATTCTCGTGGTCGACGACCTACCGGTGAACTGCCGGGCGCGCAGTGTCGGCATGCGGGTCGCACGTTTCAGCGCGGGGTCGTCGTTGTCGTCCATCGTCTGTGAACACCCGATCCAGGGGGAAATCTTGTTTGTTTGGCTGAACGGCGGTTTCGGCGCCGGTAAGACATCTATCGCGAAAGAGCTGGTTGCGGCCGATCCGCAGCACTGGCGGCTGTTCGATCCGGAGTTCGTTGGATTCATGCTGAGGGCACAGTTCCCCGATGTGGAGGTCGACGACTTTCAGGACCTGCCGTCGTGGCGGCGGTTGGTCCCGTTCGTCGCAGACGATATCGCCACCGAGACCGGGCAGAACCTGGTGATCGTGCAGACGGTACTGAACCATAGGTACTGGACCGAGATCGCCAACGGCATCGCGGAACTGGAGTATTCGCTGCGTCACGTGCTGGTCGATGTCAGCCCGAAAACGCTACGGCAGCGCATCAGCGAAGACGAGGTGTTGTACCGGGCGGCCAGTTGGCGGCTACAACAGGTACCCACCTACATCAACGCCCGCAGCGATTGGCTCGCGGATACGGCCGATCTCGTGATCGACGCCAATTCTCTAAGCCCGCGGCGTGCCGCTGGTGAGATCATTGAAGCCATCGAGCGGTGGACTGAAGGCGACACCCCGGAAGTCTGGGAGCACCGTCCGTAGTGGCCGACGGTTACTGCAGGTTGCCTGCTTGTGTTGTAACGGCAAATTCAGCGGCGCTTATGGTCGGTGCAGGACAGCGCAGAAGGGTCACGGCCTTGTCGGGCCCCTGAAAGTCTGTACCCCGCCGGTTAAATCGCGGGCATTGGCAGCGTCTTGCGTGGAACACGGTTCAAGACAGGGAATATCCGCTCGCGCAGCTGCAGGTGCGGAGCGGGTATCCCTCGTATCGAACCGCAACCTCAAGCCAGATTATGCCGATCCCCGCCATGATCTTAAACCAATCCAGCTCCCGATTCACCACGATCACATGACGCGTCCCGACCCCGGCAGTGACGCGACGCGCGTAGCAGGATCAACCAGGAAGGTGGTGTTATGAGTGCCGTGGAGCGACCCCTGTACGAACGCGACCCCGCCGCCTATGCCGCGCATATCGCCGAAGGAAACGCCACCCTCCCGCGCAAACTCGTCAGCGCCGACGTACTGCTACTCGACCAGCATGGCCAGATCCTGCTCGTCGACCCCTACTACAAACCCGGATGGGACCTCCCCGGAGGCAACATCCAAGCCAACGAACCCCCCGACCTCGGAGCACAACGCGAACTCCGCGAAGAACTCGGCCTCGACCTCCCCACCAACCAACTGCACCTGCTGTGCGTGGACTGGGTATCACCACACAGCAAATGGGACGACTGGCTCGCATTCATCTTCGGCGGCATCGAGCTCTCCGACGCACAAATCTCCATCATCCGCATCGGCGACAACGAACTAACCGCATACGAATTCTGCCCGCCGGCCCAAGCCCAGCACCGGCTCAGGCCCGGGCTATGGAAACGGGTCGAGGCTGCCCTCCATGCTCGACAAACCGGCCGAGTCGCATACCTCCACGACGGCCTCCGATCCTCACCATGAGTAACCGCCCCGATTAGGGCGCCCGTAAAATCCATTCCCATGTCCCAGCGCCCTCCGGGTGGCCACCCTCGGCGCCTGCGGCACGGGCCCGGCCGACGAGCTGGGTATGCGTTTCATGGGCTGACGCTGGTAGCTTCGTCCTTCTGACGCGAGGTGTCCTCGCTGAGTGTGGCTGCGAATGAACCTCAGAGCCACCGATATGAGCGGTCACGACATTTGCAGGGGAAGCAGTGATGACTGACGACCAGAGCCAGCTGGGCTTCGAGATCGAGTTCGACGGCCAGACGCAGGCGTGGCTGGAGTGGAGCGACCCAGACCGCATGGAATCGGCGATCCGTGCGTTTCTGACTGAGACCGTCGCGGGTATCGCGGACTACTCGGATCCTTGGTGGCAGGCACCGCTGTCGACTCGCATCATCGAAGAAGCTCGAGTGCTCTTCGCGAGCTGGGAAGGCTTCATCGCGCCTGAAAACCACTCCAAGGCAGACCAATTCATTCGGTTCGTGGGCGAATGCATTCGTCATCAACATCCTGGGATGGTGTGGACCACGAGCAAGCTCACCTACAACCCGCTGTATGCGGACGACGGTTTCCGTCCTGCGGTGCATTTCGTGGACGGGCATCGTGAAGAGCCGGTGAGCATGGTCGAGACGTTGTTTCGGATCGAGAGCGCCGAGCACCTGGACTACGCCATTCGCGTAGCAGGCACACCGGCCTAACGGTTCGCACAGCGCCGGGGGAACGCTGTGATGTCGCATGAGTGACCGGCCAGACAGGTACGACGCGCTTCGCAACGGGATGCCGGCGTACGAGCGAGGCCGCTATTTCGAGATCGGGCGGGCGTATCTCGAGAAGGAGACCCGCGAGGCTGGATGGCGACAGCAGGTTCCGCTCGGCAGTGAAGGGCGGATCCTTGATTCGGCCCAGGTCAATCCCCGCACCGGCAAGGTCGACAAGAGCCGCGAAAGGAAATCGGGTCGCGTTGAGGGCCGTGAGGCGGTCCGGCAGATCGAGAAGGAAATCGACGCGCTGCGAGAAGGCAACCTCGTCAGTAGCCGCTGGGAGACAGTGGAAGGCGAGACGATCTCGCGTGAGGTCCAGACCATGCTGAACCTGGCCGCGCGCGAGTTCCCTGACAGGTTCGAACATCGCGTCGTCTCGCGTGAGGACGCGCGGCTGGCGATCCTGGAAGGCCAACGCATCGCGCGGGCACGGCAGCTGGAATTGCCCGGGTTGTCTCGCGACCGGTTGAAGCAGCGCCAACAAGAACGGGAGGCCCGGCAACGATCGCAACGGGAAGCTGATCGTGTTCGGAAGTCGCGGGAGCAGCATGCTCGCACGCGAGGTGAGCGGCTGGCGAAGATGTACGGGCGATTTCGTGACGGCGCCGAGCGAGGATTCGACGCGATCGCACAAGCTCACCATCGCGCCGGCCGGCTGACCTACACCCTTGAACGATTCCGCGACATGACCGAGCGGGCACGCGCCGAGGCTGAACGGCGCATAGCAGCCGAGCGTGAAGCCCGGCGCCTGCGTGAGCAGCGCGAAGCGAGGGAACGCTTTCTGGAACGGCTGCCCGATGATGTCGCCGACAAGCTGCGGCGTTCGTTTCCGGCGCCAGGTGACGACTCGCGGTACCGCGGTATCGAACCGCACAGGGGTTCGACCCGTGCGGGCCGGGAAGCTCGCGCGCGGGCTCTGGAAAGAGAACGAGGACGAGAAGGACGCTCCCGCTGAACGAATGGAGATCCGAGCCGAGCGTGGGTCTGTCGCATCCGGAATGCATGCTGGATGCCAGCGCTACGGACCGAAGACGGTGTGGGTCCGGGCCGCAGGTGGTGCTCGGCCCGGCCGAGTGTAGCGATGATGTACTGTCTGCGAAACGCGTCGATGGCTTGATGTGTAGGTGCGGGACTGGCCCGCTCGAAGTGGGAAGCCGATCGGGGCGACCAGCACAGCGACCGCGGCGTCGCGGCGAGTCGCGACGAAGTTGGCTCCTGTGCGGGGCGGGGAGGATAGGCTGTAGGTGGAGTGTCAGGACGCGCACGTGCTCCTCGTTCTAGCCTGAGTTGCCTCGCCCACGCCGGTTTTGGTGACGTTGAGGGCCAAGGTCCTTCCCGGGGCCCGCGTTTCCTTATCCGTGGTCGCATGCTTGCTTCGTCGCACGGCAGGGTGGCGTGGGTGCCCGAGCCGGGAATGGACGAGGACATGCCGAAAAACACCAGTTCACGGCGACGACGCCGGGCTCGCCGGATCGCGGCGCAAGACAACGTGAAATATTCCGAAGCTCTCCGCCGCGGCGATGAGCTGGCTGCGCAGGTACGCGAGCAGGTGCGAAGGAACGCGCGGTTACGTCCGACGAAGGTCACCATCGGTGGAATCGAAAAGTATTGGCGTCGTGATGATGCCGAACAGCTCGGTCCGACCGGCATGGAGGATCCGTCCCGCGTGGATATCGTTGCCGCGGCGGATGCGCTGATGCCGAAGGTCGTTGCGCTTCAGTCCGCCAGACTGAACCCGACGACCGTGGTCGTGCCCTACTGGCAGCGAGACACAGTGAGCCAGAACGACGTCTACGAGGATTTCCGCACGACGCTCCACCAGGTGCTCAACGACCTCAAACGTGTTCGTGAGGACGCCGAACTCCACTGTGTCGACTGGAGAACCGTTGCCGCCGCCTACTACGGGGTGGACGCGAAGCTGAAAGAGCTGGATCGAATCACCGGCGGACCGCTGCACGACCGGCTCGAATCTGCGATGCAATCGGCGGGTGTGTTGTCGATGACGGCCGAAGCAGTCCACAGCCGGGGATGCCTGCTCAGCGCCGACCGTTCCCGCCGCCTGAGCTGGGGATACTCACCGTGCAGTGGCGGTGACATCCGGGTACGTGTGCGGATCTTCGACGACGAGACCACCGTCACCGTGCCCGGTTGCGCGCGCCACGCCGCCGAGGAAATCGTCTGCTTCGACTACGAAGTCGAAGACGGCTACATCAGTGTCGAGATTATGGGCGGCACTGATGACGACCTCGATGTGATCTACGATCTCGCCGAGGAGGTCCGCCGCGAGCGCGAAGAACGCCAGCGGGAATACGCGAAAGACAAATTCGCGGTCAGAACGGTGCCCGAGCCGCCGTGGCATCGCGGCCAGGACTACTGGTGATCCTCTCGGCTCACAGGCGCTGCGAGCCGTTGTCGATCTGGTGGCAGGCGGAGGACCGGGCGATCCAAACCTGCTTGTGTCAGCTGGTCCTCACTCGTGCACGTGGGCAGCCGGACCAGCGCAGTTCACGGCTGACCGCACAAGCGGCAATCCACTGGGCGGTGCGGCCTTCCTGCTCACTCTGATTCGAGCTGCCAGCGGTGCTGGGGTCGGGTAGCGGTATGGTCGGTTGTTGCTAGAGCTCAGGGCTGTCGGTTTCGGCAGCTGTGCTGGTGTCCGGGCCAGTGTGTTCGAGGGCAGACCAGTGTTCGATTCCGTCTTCGCGCTGGGCGCGCTGTGCGTGTTCGGTGGTGGTTTGTTCGGGTGTGAGGTGGGCGCGGCGTGTGTGTTCGGCGTGTAGTTCGGTGAGTTCTTCTTCCAGCCAGCCGGTATCGACCGGGTCGGCGGTGTTCGTGGTGCCGGGTGCTGGGCCGTAGATGGTGGCCTCGTCGTCGGCGAGTTGAGTGCGGAGTTCGAGGGTGCCGATGGCTTGGACGAGTTCGGTATCGGTGAGCATGTGAGTCGGGTTGGATGGATCGAACCCGCTGTCGCTGCCGAGGTCTTGCGATGAATTGTTCTGGCTGGCGGGGGTTTCGGCTGTCAGGAGTGCGTCTGCGAAGGCTTCGATAGTCGCGCGGTCGGCTGGGTTGCGGGTGTGGCGCCAGTCTTTTCGCAGGAGTGCCAGCGCTGCGGCGGGTGGCTGTCGGTCGGTGATGAAGGTGCAGCGGGCGGTGATGTGATCGGCGGGGTTGTGGTGGGGGATGCCGGGTTGGTTGTCGTCTCGGCAGGTGTTGCAGAGTCCGTCGTCGCAGTGGTGTTGGTGGGTGTCGGTGCGGGCGCGTTCGAGTCCGCAGGCGAGGCACGGGAGTTCGTGGTGGTCGGGAACTGCGTAGCGGTCGTAGTCGACGGTGTGGCCGGTGCCGGCGAGGAAGCTGGTGGTGTCGGAGCGTTCTGGTGCCTGTTTGCCGGGCCGGTGGCGCGTGGTGCCAGTTCCTTCGGGGACGGGTAGGTGGGCGGGGTCGGCGTCGAGGTCGGCGAAGGATTGGGTGTAGGTGTCGAACGCGTCGCGGCCGAGGTCGTGGAGGGCTGGACGCCGCCGTGTGGGATCCACGTATTCGCGGTGATCGCGCGCGGCGGTGCGCGGCTCGCGGGCAGGCCGGGTGTTGTCGGGTGGTTGGTGGAGGCGGGGGTCGGTGGCAGGGATTGCGGCGAGGATCAATTCGCGATGTTCGGGGTAGCGGTCGGCGGCCCATCGGAGCCGCGCGACCGCGACCGGGTAGGCGCGGGTGGTCAGGGTGGTGATGACGCGTTGGAGGATGTCGCGTTCAGTGGTGTCGAGGTGGGCGGTGAGGCGGGCGAAGGCATGTCGGGCATCGTCGATCCTGCCGGAGGCTACGAGGTCGCCGATCGCGTGAACGATATTGGTGGGCAACGGACCGACACTGTCGGCGTGGTTTGGGGTGGTGTCGTGGGGCTCGGGTGGTGGTTGTGTCATGGCGGTCGTGGTTCCGGTTGCGAGGTGGGGAAATTTCGCCGGGTCGGGCACCCCGGAGGCCGACAGGAAGTCCATCGACAGGGCGTGGTCGCCGA
>NZ_LZMK01000328.1:0-5433 GCF_001665865.1 Nocardia sp. 852002-20019_SCH5090214
ATGGGTAAGGCCCCCAACCTGCTGGTTGGGGGCCTTACCTGAATGTATGTTCCGGCGGTGTCCTACTCTCCCACACCCTGTCGAGTGCAGTACCATCGGCGCAGGTGGCCTTAGCTTCCGGGTTCGGAATGGGACCGGGCGTTTCCCCACCGCTATAGCCGCCGTAACTCTATGAAACTATCCACAGAGAGCCAGAACCTCGAAACCCTGTCACCAGAGTTCGACATCCCGTCTTCCTGTATCTGTGTGTTGTTTCAGATACCGCACAGTGGACGCGTAGCAGCTTTGTTGGTAAGTCCTCGGCCTATTAGTACCAGTCACCTCCATGCGTTACCGCACTTCCAGTTCTGGCCTATCAACCCAATGGTCTGTTGGGGGCCTTACCCCCTTAAAGGGGTGAGAAACCTCATCTTGGAACAGGCTTCCCGCTTAGATGCTTTCAGCGGTTATCCCTTCCGAACGTGGCCAACCAGCCGTGCCCCTGGCGGGACAACTGGCACACCAGAGGTTCGTCCGTCCCGGTCCTCTCGTACTAGGGACAGCCTTCCTCAAGTTTCTAACGCGCGCGGCGGATAGAGACCGAACTGTCTCACGACGTTCTAAACCCAGCTCGCGTGCCGCTTTAATGGGCGAACAGCCCAACCCTTGGGACCTACTCCAGCCCCAGGATGCGACGAGCCGACATCGAGGTGCCAAACCATCCCGTCGATATGGACTCTTGGGGAAGATCAGCCTGTTATCCCCGGGGTACCTTTTATCCGTTGAGCGACACCGCTTCCACATGCCGGTGCCGGATCACTAGTCCCGACTTTCGTCCCTGCTCGACCTGTCAGTCTCACAGTCAAGCTCCCTTGTGCACTTACACTCAACACCTGATTGCCAACCAGGCTGAGGGAACCTTTGGGCGCCTCCGTTACATTTTGGGAGGCAACCGCCCCAGTTAAACTACCCACCAGGCACTGTCCCTGAACCAGATCATGGCCCGAGGTTAGAGGTCCAATACGACCAGAGTGGTATTTCAACGACGACTCCACGAACACTGGCGTGCCCGCTTCACAGTCTCCCACCTATCCTACACAAACCGTACCGAACACCAATACCAAGCTATAGTGAAGGTCCCGGGGTCTTTTCGTCCTGCCGCGCGTAACGAGCATCTTTACTCGTAATGCAATTTCGCCGAGTCTGTGGTGGAGACAGCAGAGAAGTCGTTACGCCATTCGTGCAGGTCGGAACTTACCCGACAAGGAATTTCGCTACCTTAGGATGGTTATAGTTACCACCGCCGTTTACCGGGGCTTAAATTCTCAGCTTCGCACATTACTGCGCTAACCGGTCCTCTTAACCTTCCGGCACCGGGCAGGCGTCAGTCCGTATACATCGTCTTACGACTTCGCACGGACCTGTGTTTTTAGTAAACAGTCGCTTCTCTCTGGTCTCTGCGACCCAACCCAGCTCCGAGTGCAAGACTCATCACCAGATCGGGCCCTCCTTCTCCCGAAGTTACGGAGGTATTTTGCCGAGTTCCTTCACCACAGTTATCTCGATCGCCTTAGTATTCTCTACCTGACCACCTGTGTCGGTTTGGGGTACGGGCCGTGTACCAACTCACTAGAGGCTTTTCTCGGCAGCATAGGATCACTGAATTCACCTCAACCGGCTACGCATCACCTCTCAGGCACATGCTGTGCGGATTTGCCTACACAACGCCCTACAGGCTTACACCCGGTAATCCACCACCGGGCCCAGCTACCTTCCTGCGTCACCCCATCGCTTGACTACTACGGTCTGGGTCTCGTGCATCCCCCTCCGGCCACCCGAAGGTGGTCCATTGGGTTCAGGACGATTAGCAAAACCGGCTCGCCATTGGGCGCGGATACACGGGTACGGGAATATCAACCCGTTGTCCATCGACTACGCCTGTCGGCCTCGCCTTAGGTCCCGACTCACCCTGGGCGGATTAACCTGGCCCAGGAACCCTTGGTCATTCGGCGGACGAGTTTCTCACTCGTCTTTCGCTACTCATGCCTGCATTCTCACTCGCGCAGCCTCCACAACTAGGTCACCCCGCTGCTTCCCTGGCTACACGACGCTCCCCTACCCACCCAGTCGACTGGCCCGAAGGCGATCTGTATGACTGAGTGCCGCGGCTTCGGCGGTGTACTTGAGCCCCGCTACATTATCGGCGCAGGATCACTTGACCAGTGAGCTATTACGCACTCTTTCAAGGGTGGCTGCTTCTAAGCCAACCTCCTGGTTGTCTCAGCGACCCCACATCCTTTTCCACTTAGTACACGCTTAGGGGCCTTAGCCGGCGATCTGGGCTGTTTCCCTCTCGACTACGAAGCTTATCCCCCGCAGTCTCACTGCCGCGCTCTCACACACCGGCATTCGGAGTTTGGCTGACTTCGGTAAGCTTGTGGGCCCCCTAGGCCATCCAGTAGCTCTACCTCCAGTGTGAAACACGCGACGCTGCACCTAAATGCATTTCGGGGAGAACCAGCTATCACGGAGTTTGATTGGCCTTTCACCCCTACCCACAGCTCATCCCCTCAGTTTTCAACCTAAGTGGGTTCGGGCCTCCACGACGTCTTACCGTCGCTTCACCCTGGCCATGGGTAGATCACTCCGCTTCGGGTCCATGACATGCGACTCAAACGCCCTATTCGGACTCGCTTTCGCTACGGCTACCCCACACGGGTTAACCTCGCCACACACCGATGACTCGCAGGCTCATTCTTCAAAAGGCACGCCATCACCCCACGACGAATCGAAGGCTCTGACGGATTGTAAGCGCACGGTTTCAGGTACTATTTCACTCCCCTCCCGGGGTACTTTTCACCTTTCCCTCACGGTACTAGTCCGCTATCGGTCACCAGGGAGTATTCAGGCTTACCGGGTGGTCCCGGCAGATTCACAGCAGATTTCACGGGCCCGCTGCTACTCGGGTATCAATCACACAAGCCGTCGCGTTTTCGCTTACCGGACTCTCACCGTCTACGGTTGGCCGTCCCAGACCAATTCAGCTAACACAACGGTTTCTGACTTGCGCTCCTCACGGCAGTGAGAAGAAGAAAGACCCCACAACCCCGCATAGACAACGACTGCCGTCTATCACATCTACACGGTTTAGCCTCTTCCGCTTTCGCTCGCCACTACTCACGGAATCACTATTGTTTTCTCTTCCTGTGGGTACTGAGATGTTTCACTTCCCCACGTTCCCTCCACACCGTCTATATATTCAACGGCGGGTAACACGACATCACTCGTGCTGGGTTTCCCCATTCGGAAATCCTCGGATCTCAGCTCGGTTGACAGCTCCCCGAGGCTTATCGCAGCCTCCTACGTCCTTCATCGGCTCCTGGTGCCAAGGCATCCACCGTACGCTCTTACACACTTACTAACAAAGATGCTCGCGTCCACTGTGCAGTTCTCAAACAACACACCCGCACCGAATCGAATTCAAGGACCGCGACCTCCACGAGGCTGGTTTCACAAGAGATCCGGGCGGATCGTATTTTTTGCCTGGAAAGAACGTCTGTTCTTTCAGGACCCAACAGTGTGTCGATATATTCACCGCGGTCCCGGACAGAGCCGGCACCTTGGTGCGATGAAACTTGCCAGCGTTCCACCCATGAGCTTCCGCGGTCCCACTGACGGGGACACAAACGGTCTCTGGCACAACCACTTTCACCTGTGTGAAGCGTCGTGCAGAAGTGCTCCTTAGAAAGGAGGTGATCCAGCCGCACCTTCCGGTACGGCTACCTTGTTACGACTTCGTCCCAATCGCCAATCCCACCTTCGACGGCTCCCTCCACAAGGGTTAGGCCACCGGCTTCGGGTGTTACCGACTTTCATGACGTGACGGGCGGTGTGTACAAGGCCCGGGAACGTATTCACCGCAGCGTTGCTGATCTGCGATTACTAGCGACTCCAACTTCACGGGGTCGAGTTGCAGACCCCGATCCGAACTGAGACCGGCTTTAAGGGATTCGCTCCACCTCACGGTATCGCAGCCCTCTGTACCGGCCATTGTAGCATGTGTGAAGCCCTGGACATAAGGGGCATGATGACTTGACGTCGTCCCCACCTTCCTCCGAGTTGACCCCGGCAGTCTCTCACGAGTCCCCGCCATTACGCGCTGGCAACATAAGATAAGGGTTGCGCTCGTTGCGGGACTTAACCCAACATCTCACGACACGAGCTGACGACAGCCATGCACCACCTGTACACCAACCACAAGGGGGGCCGTATCTCTACGGCTTTCTGGTGTATGTCAAACCCAGGTAAGGTTCTTCGCGTTGCATCGAATTAATCCACATGCTCCGCCGCTTGTGCGGGCCCCCGTCAATTCCTTTGAGTTTTAGCCTTGCGGCCGTACTCCCCAGGCGGGGTACTTAATGCGTTAGCTACGGCACGGATCCCGTGGAAGGAAACCCACACCTAGTACCCACCGTTTACGGCGTGGACTACCAGGGTATCTAATCCTGTTCGCTACCCACGCTTTCGCTTCTCAGCGTCAGTTACTTCCCAGAGACCCGCCTTCGCCACCGGTGTTCCTCCTGATATCTGCGCATTTCACCGCTACACCAGGAATTCCAGTCTCCCCTGAAGTACTCTAGTCCGCCCGTATCGACTGCAAGCTTGCAGTTGAGCTGCAAGTTTTCACAATCGACGCGACGAACCGCCTACAAGCTCTTTACGCCCAGTAATTCCGGACAACGCTCGCACCCTACGTATTACCGCGGCTGCTGGCACGTAGTTGGCCGGTGCTTCTTCTACAGGTACCGTCACTTGCGCTTCGTCCCTGTCGAAAGAGGTTTACAACCCGAAGGCCGTCATCCCTCACGCGGCGTCGCTGCATCAGGCTTTCGCCCATTGTGCAATATTCCCCACTGCTGCCTCCCGTAGGAGTCTGGGCCGTGTCTCAGTCCCAGTGTGGCCGGTCACCCTCTCAGGTCGGCTACCCGTCGTCGCCTTGGTAGGCCATTACCCCACCAACAAGCTGATAGGCCGCGGGCCCATCTCGCACCGATAAATCTTTCCACCACAAACCATGCGATCCGTGGTCATATCCGGTATTAGACCCAGTTTCCCAGGCTTATCCCAGAGTGCGAGGCAGATCACCCACGTGTTACTCACCCGTTCGCCGCTCGTGTACCCCGAAGGGCCTTACCGCTCGACTTGCATGTGTTAAGCACGCCGCCAGCGTTCGTCCTGAGCCAGGATCAAACTCTCCGTTGAAGACTCTAGATTTGCCACCGAAGCAGCCAATCAGAAGTATCTCGAACCAGAGTCCGAAAACCTAACTTAAACGCCAGCCGGAAAATTAGCTGACAAAAATGTCCGTCACCCTCACGGGGGGAGGATGAACGGAACCAAAATAAATATTTGGCACTGACATTCATCGACACACTATTGAGTTCTCAAAGAACA
>NZ_LZMK01000329.1:0-619 GCF_001665865.1 Nocardia sp. 852002-20019_SCH5090214
GTGGCGCGTCGGGTCTGGGCCTGGCCACGGTGAAGGAGCTGCACGGCCAAGGCGCCAAGGTGGTGATCATCGACCTGCCGTCCTCCGACGGTGAGGCGATCGCCAAGGAGCTGGGCGACGGTGTGGTCTTCGCCGCGACCGACGTCACCAACGAGGAGCAGGTGAGCGCCGCGCTCGACGCCGCCGCGCAACTGGGCACCCTGCGGATCGCGGTGAACTGCGCCGGTATCGGTAATGCGATCAAGACGGTCAGCAAGAAGGGCGCGTTCCCGCTGGCCGACTTCACCAAGATCATCAACGTCAACCTGATCGGCACGTTCAACGTGATCCGGCTGGCCGCCGAACGCATCGCCGCCGCCGAGCTCGAGGGCGAGGAGCGCGGTGTCATCATCAACACCGCCTCGGTCGCGGCCTTCGACGGCCAGATCGGCCAGGCCGCCTATTCCGCCTCCAAGGGCGGCATCGTGGGCATGACCCTGCCGATCGCCCGCGACCTGGCGAGTGTGAACATCCGCGTGGTCACCATCGCGCCGGGCCTGTTCCACACCCCGCTGTTCGCCACCCTGCCCGAGGAGGCCATCAAGGCCCTCGGCGCGCAGGTCCCCCACCCGGCCCGCCT
>NZ_LZMK01000330.1:0-13794 GCF_001665865.1 Nocardia sp. 852002-20019_SCH5090214
ACCCTCCGCGCGACCGGCCACCGAAACGCCTGCCGCGCAGTCGCCTTCGCCGCAGCCCACCTCCACACCGGGGCCCACCACCACGGCGGCCGTCGCGGCGTGCCGGCCACGCCAGCTGGACATCACCGCCCACACCCTCTCGCCGGGGATGATGCATCGCGGCGTCGAACTGAGCTTCGCCCTCGCCGCCGACACCCCGCCCTGCACGATCGGCGGCTATCCCGGCGTCGACACCGACGAGGGCGGCCCGGTGCTGCACGCCCGACGCACCCCGCGCGGATACATGGGTGGCCTTCCCCGCGACGACGACACTCCACCCGTCGTCACGGTGCTGCCCGGTCGCCCCGCCCGCGCGGTCGTGGAAGGCTCCGCGATGGGCCCGGCCGGCGAGGACTGCCCGCTGTACACGAGTCTCGATGTGACAGCTCCCGATTCGACCGACACACGCACGGTGCACACCACCATCGACACCTGCGCCCTGGAGGTGCATCCGGTCACCGGCTGAGGCGATTCGAGCAGGCGGGATGCCGAGCCTCAGGTGTAGGCGAGCATTCGGCACGGTCGGCCCGTACCGCCGATGTGTTCGGGCGCGCCGACCACGACGGTGGCACCGGTCGGCGGGACCGAGCCGAGATTGGCCACCATCTCCACGCCGTAGCGACCGCCGCCGAGGAAGGCGGTGTGTGCGCCGTAGTCGGGATCGGCCGCGTGGTCGAGGCTGAGTGTATCCACCCCCGCGCCGACGATATCGCGCTGGCGCACAAGGTAATCCGCGGCCTCGGCGCAGAAGCCGGGCGCATGCGGGGTGCCCTGGACGTCGAGGTTGACGAAGGCCGCCGGATGGGCGAGGCGGCGTTCCCACCCGGAGAACATGGCGACGAAGGCCCGGGGCGGAATGCGGCCGTAGATTCGCTCGAACGCATCGATGTCGTCGATCGTGACCGTCGCGTCGACGTCGAACGCCGCCTTCGCGCTGATGTCGATCACGATGAGTGGAGCCACCAGATCACGCACCGAGAAGGTGCCGGCCGACACCCCGCCGGAGGCGCGGCGCAGCGGCGCATCGACATGGGTTCCGGTGTGCTCCCACAGCGCGATCGTGTTCTGGTCGAAACCGCCCAGCGCATGCCATGCCACCGGAACCATCGCGAACGGCGGATTACCCGGCCACATCGGCGTATTCGGGCCCACCGGATGGGTGAGATCGACGACGGCTCCGGCGCGCGGGCGTGCGACGGGTGCGGTGGCCGCCACCGCCAGCGCCGCGAGGCCGGCCGCGCCCGCCAAGGCGCGCCGCGACGGGACCGTCGCGAAATCGGCACCGTCGTGGGCGATCCGGACGATCCGAGGTGCGCACATGGTGCCCGGAAGCTTAGTGCCCCGCGACGTGTGGCCGCTACGACTTACGGGCCAGGGCGCATGCGATCAGTTGTTCCCACAGCGTGGGTTCGCGCTCGGCGGGGCCGATGCGCGAGACCGAGGCGTCGGTTTCGGCGGGCCGCCACCGGGCGCAGATCTCCAGCCCCGGCTCGAGCACCTCGAGATCGCCGAACAGATCGAGGATCTCCTCGTCCGAACGCCAGCGGCCACGCCCGAAGGTCGCCTGGAGCTTCTCCTCCGCGGCCTGCGTCTCCTCGTTGAAGCCGGAGCGGAAATGCGAGATATAGATCTGCGAGCCCACCGGGATCCGGTCGGTCCACCACTTCACCAAGTCGGCCGGGTTCTCGTCGTTGTTGAGGTGGTGCAGGATCGCGCTGAAGATCACCGCCACCGGCTCGTCGAAATCGATCAGCCGCCGCAGGTCCGGATGGGAGTAGATGGCCTCCGGATCGCGCAGATCCGCGTGGATGACCGTGGTGTTGTCGTCGGCGGACAGCAGGGCGCGACCATGGGCCAGCACGATCGGATCGTTGTCCACGTACACCACGCGCGCGGTGTCGAGGTGACGCTGGGCGACCTGATGCACATTGTCTACGGTCGGCAACCCGCTGCCCATATCGATGAACTGGCGCACACCGGATTCGGCGATATCGGCGACCGCGCGAATCATGGCCTGCCGATTGGCATAGGCGATGGCGACCGAACCAGGTAGATCGTTGATGAAGTAGTCACCGACCTTGCGGTCGACGGCGTAATTGTCGCGCCCGCCCAGCAGATAGTCGTACACGCGGGCGATGCTCGGCTTCGATTGATCCACCTGTGCGGCGCTGTCGGTCATGACACCAGTTTCTGTGCGCGGAGGTCGTCGTCGGACTCGATCCTAGAGCCACCGTTGACGTTTCGGTGCGGCCTCGACGAGAACCGTTGTCCCCGACGAAGTCTCCGGCATCATCCGCTGACGAACCCGACCGCGCGGTTCGCCAGGTCGAGCAGCGGTTGCGGCACGATACCCAGCGCCAGGGTGGCGGCGCCGGTGACGATGACGACCATCGTGGTCACCGGCGCGGTGACCACGGCGGGCGGCGCCTCCGGGGGATCGGTGAAGAACATCTGCACGATGACGCGAATGTAGAAGAACACGGCGATCGCACTCGAGATCACACCGACGATCACCAGATACGCCGCATGTCCGGAGGCGGCCGCCGAGAACACCGCGAATTTCCCGACGAAGCCACTGGTCAGCGGAATGCCCGCGAACGACAGCAGAAACAACGCGAAAACCGTTGCCAGCCACGGCGAACGGCGACCGAGCCCGGCCCATGCCGACAATGCGGTGGCCTCGTCTCCCACGCGGTCGCGCACCAGCGTGACCACCGCGAACGCGCCGACCGTGCTCACGCCGTAGACGGCCAGATAGAACAGCACCGACGAGACCCCGTCGGAATTGGCCGCCACCAGCGCGGTGAGGATGAAGCCGGCGTGCGCGATGGAGGAGTAGGCGAGCATGCGCTTCACATCGGTCTGAGTGACGGCGAGAATCGCGCCCAGCACCATCGTGGCCACCGCCACGGCGCCCAGGATCGGACGCCAGTCCGCACTCAGTCCCGGCACCGCGACCTGCAGGATGCGCAGTAGAGCTCCCACCGCCGCGATCTTGGTCGCCGCGGCCATGAACGCGGTCACCGCGGTCGGCGCCCCCTGATACACATCGGGCACCCACGACTGGAACGGCACGGCGCCGATCTTGAACAGCAACCCCACCGCCAGCATCGCCACACCCAGCACCGCAAGGGTTTTCGAGCCGGAATCGCGCGCCACGGCGTCGGCGATCCCGGAGAAGCGAATCGTGCCGGCGTAGCCGTACAGCAGCGCCATCCCGTACAGGAAGAACGCCGAGGCGAACGCGCCCAGCAGGAAGTACTTCAGCGCCGCCTCCTGCGACAGCAGCCGACGCCGCCGCGCCAGCCCGCACAGCAGATACAGCGGCAGCGACAGCACCTCGAGCGCGACGAACATCGACAGCAGATCGTTGGACGCGGGAAACAGCAGCATGCCACCGACCGCGAACAGGGTCAGCGGAAACACCTCGGTGGTGGTGATGCCCGCCCGCGCCGCCGCGATCTCGTCCGAACTGCCCGGCACCGCCGCGGCCTGCGGAGTGAAGGCGTCGACGACGACCGCACCGGAAGCCGTCGCGGCCGCCCGGCTCCAGGTCCCGGGGCCCTCCCGGCTTTCGCGCGCCAGCCGCGGTTCGATACCGCGTTCGGCCATCAGCGCGACCGCGAGAATCGCCACCACCAGGATGGTGCCCTGCAGCATCAGCGTCACGTTGTCGACGGCGACCGCGCCGACAGCCACCGTGGCATGAGTCCCGGCGAGCGCGATCACGGCCACCAATGCCGCCACCAAACCGCCCAGCGCGAGCACCAGATGGACCGGATAGCGCCACGACCGGGGCAGGAACGCCTCGGCGATCACCCCGGCGACGGCCACACCGAAGACGACGAGCATCGGTGCCAAAGCGTGATATTCGATCGAAGGAGCCGGAACCGTCGCGGCCAGAAGCTGATTCACCGGTGGTTACCTCCGCTCGGAGTGGTCGCGGCCGGTACGGTCGCGGCATCCGGCGCGACCGTAGGCGCCGGATCGTGTTTGCCGATGGTGGTGAGCGTGCCGGCCACCGCCGGATTGATCCGGTCGAGAACCGGTTTCGGATACGCGCCGAGGACCAGCAACGCCGCCAGCAGCGGCACCACGACCAGCAGTTCGCGCGGCAGCAGATCCTGCAATCGCTCATTGCCCTTGCGGACCGGTCCGGTCATCATGCGCTGGTACATCCACAGCACGTACAGCGCCGCCAGCACCAGTGCGCCGCTGGCGAACACGGCCGCCACCGGATAGCGGGTGAACGTGCCGGCCAGGACGAGGAATTCGCTCACGAACGGCGCGAGGCCGGGCAGTGAGAGCGTCGCCAGGCCCGCGATCAGGAAGGTGCCCGCCAGTACCGGCGCCACCTTCTGTACCCCGCCGAATTCCGCGATCACCCGAGTTCCGCGGCGCGACACCAGGAATCCCGCGATGAGGAACAGCGCCGCGGTCGAGATGCCGTGGTTGACCATGTACAGCGTCGCACCCGACCCGCCTTGATTGGTCATCGCGAAGATGCCGAGGATGATGAAGCCGAAATGCGAGATCGAGGTGTAGGCGATCAGGCGCATCACATCGGTCTGCCCGATGGCCAGCAGCGCGCCGTAGAGGATGCCGATCACCGCCAGCACGCTGATCATCGGCGCGTAGGTGGTCGAGGCGGCCGGGAACAGCAGCAGGCAGTAGCGCAGCATGCCGAAGGTGCCGACCTTGTCGACCACCGCCATCATCAGTACCGCGCTCGCCGGTGTGGCCGACACCGCCGCGCCGGGCAGCCAGGTGTGCAGCGGCCACAGCGGCGCCTTCACCGCGAAGGCGAACATGAAGCCGAGGAACAGCGCGTTGAGCACGGCCGGACCGGCGCCGAGCTGCCCGGAATTCGCCGCCGCCGTGACCGCCCGGAAATCGAAGGTGCCACCCGCACCGCCGAGATGTGCCCGTGCGGTGAGTACGTAGAGCCCGATCACGGCGGCCAGCATGATCAGGCCGCCGAACAGGTTGTACAGCAGGAATTTCACCGCCGCGCGCGAACGCTGCTGCCGCAGTGCCAGTTCCGCGGCCGCCGATTCACCGCCGCTGGTGCGGGGCCCGAATCCGCCGATGAGGAAATACATCGGGATCAGCATGACCTCGAAGAACACGTAGAACAGCAGGATGTCGAGCGAGACGAACGAGATCAGCACCATCGACTCGACGATCAGGGTGAGCGCGACGTAGATGTGCGCGACCCGCCGCCCGCCGCCCGCTTCGCGGTCGTCCTTCCATCCGGCGAGGATCAGCAGCGGCACCAGTGCGGCGGTCAACAGCAGCAGCACCAGCGCGATGCCGTCGACGCCGAGGGTGTAGCCGGCGCCGAAAGCCGGTATCCAGCGGTGTGATTCGACGAGTTGGTATTGCGGGCCGCCGGGATCGAACCGCACCGCGACCACGATCGCGACGGCCAAGGTGGCCAGCGACAACACGAGTCCGGTCACGCGGGCCACCGTGCGCCGGCCGGCCGGAACGGCCAGCACGACGACGGCGCCGGCCAGAGGCAGCACCCACAGTGTGGTCAGCCAGGGATACTCCGTCACAGCAACCTCACCGCCAGCAGGGCCGCGACCACCAGGGCCGCGCCGGTGAACATGGACAGGGCGTACGAGCGCACGAAACCCGTTTGCACGCGCCGGATTCGCGCCGACAGGCCGCCGATCACCGCGGCTGTGGTGTTGACGATGCCGTCGATACCGCGGTTGTCGAGGAAGACCAGCGAGCGGGTCAGGTGGGTGCCCGGACGCATGAACGCGGCTTCGTTGAACGCGTCGCCGTACAGATCGCGGCGAGCCGCGACGGTCAACGGTGTGACCTCCTGCGGGGCGGTGCGCGGCACCGGCCGTCGCGCGTACTGGCGGTAGGCGACCGCGACACCGATCGCGACCACGACCAGCGCGGCCACGGTGACCGCCCACGCCGGCACGACGCTTTCGGCGTGTTCGGTGCCGACCACCGGTGCCAGCCAGTTCTGCAGCGATGATCCGAAGACGAACACCCCTCCGGAGAACACCGAGCCGATCGCCAGCACGATCATCGGGCCGGTCATCACCGCGGGGGCTTCGTGCGGATGCGGCTGCGGCTCGGAATCGTCCGCAGCCCAACGGTTTTCGCCGAAGAACGTCAACAACATCACGCGCGTCATATAGAAGGCGGTGATCCCGGCGCCGAGCAGCGCGGCGGCGCCGAGGGTGATGCCGTTCGCGCCGCCGTAGCCGAACGCGGCCTCGATGATCCGATCCTTGGAGAAGAACCCCGCGAACGGCGGCACCCCGATGATCGCCAGATAGCCGAGCCCGAAGGTGACGAACGTGATGGGCAGGTACTTTCGCAGCCCGCCGTAACGGCGCATATCCGTCTCGTCGTTCATCGCGTGCATGACCGATCCGGCGCCGAGGAACAATCCGGCCTTGAAGAAGCCGTGGGTGAGCAGATGCATGATCGCCACGGCATATCCGGCGGGGCCCAGTCCGGCGGCCAGCACCATATAGCCGATCTGACTCATAGTGGACGCCGCCAGCGCCTTCTTGATGTCGTCCTTCGCACAGCCGATCACGGCGCCGAACAGCAGCGTCACCGCGCCCACCACCAGCACGCCCGCGCGCGCCGCCGGGGCCGCGTCGAAGATCGCGTTCGACCGCGCGATCAGATACACACCCGCGGTCACCATGGTGGCGGCGTGGATGAGGGCCGACACCGGAGTCGGGCCTTCCATCGCGTCGCCGAGCCAGGACTGCAGCGGCACCTGCGCGGATTTACCGCACGCGCCGAGCAGCAGCAGCAGGCCCAGAGCGGTGAGGGTGCCTTCGCTCGCCTGCGGGACACCGGCGAACACGTGCCCGAAATCGACCGAACCGAAGGTGGCGAACATCAGGAACAGCGCGATCGCCAGCCCCATGTCGCCGACACGGTTGACCACGAAGGCCTTCTTCGCCGCCGCGGCCGCGGACGGCTTCTCGTGCCAGAACCCGATCAGTAGGTACGAGGCCAGGCCCACGCCCTCCCAGCCGAGATAGAGCACCAGATAGTTGTCGGCCATGACGAGGATCAGCATCGCGGCCAGGAACAGATTGAGGTAGGCGAAGAACCGCCGCCGCGCCGGATCGTGGCTCATATAGCCGACCGAGTAGATGTGG
Source organism: Nocardia sp. 852002-20019_SCH5090214 (assembly GCF_001665865.1). NCBI lineage: Bacteria > Bacillati > Actinomycetota > Actinomycetes > Mycobacteriales > Nocardiaceae > Nocardia > Nocardia sp. 852002-20019_SCH5090214. The sequence continues at coordinate 7,194 of NZ_LZMK01000330.1, forward strand.
ATCAGCGAGCCGACGCCGGTGATCAGCAGGACGAAACACATCGTCAGCTGATCGAGTTGCAGCGAGAACTCCGCCTGCAGTCCGGCGACCGGTATCCAGCTGAAGAAGTTGTGTGACACCGCTCGATCGGCGCCGGCGCGGCCGAGCATCTCGGCGAACGCCCACACCGCCACGCCGAACGAGGCGACCGCGGTCGCGCAGCCCAGCCAATGCCCCCAGCGGTCGCTCAGGTGTCCTGCCAGCAGCAGGATCAGCGCGCCGGCGGCGGGGAGGGCCGGCAGCAGCCAGAGCAGATTCCCGGTACCCACGTCAGTACTTCAACAGGTTGGCGTCGTCGACCGAGGTCGAGCGGCGGGTGCGGAAGATGGTCATGATGATCGCCAGGCCCACGACGACTTCGGCCGCGGCGACGACCATCGTGAAGAACGCGAACACCTGCCCGTCGAGGTTGTGGTGCTGCCGGGCGAAGGTGACGAAGGCGAGATTGACCGCGTTGAGCATCAATTCGATGCACATGAACACCACGATCGCGTTGCGCCGCACCAGCACCCCGGCCGCGCCGATGGTGAACAGCAGGGCGGACAGATACAGGTAGTTGTCCGGATTCACCGCGGAGCCTTCCTCTCGTTGTCGCCGGTCGCATGGGCGCCGTTGCTGTCGCTGCGTCCGTTCTCGCCACCGCCGTTCGATTCACTGCCGTTCGATCCGGTGCCGTTGCCGCCGTTGCCTTCTCCCATACCGATCACCGCGTCCTCGGTGTGGGCGCGGCGGCGGCGATGGCGCAGGATGGTGCTCACCGACAGTTCGGCGAACGAGCCGTCGGGCAGCCGGGCCGGCACGTCGACGGCGTTGTGGCGGGCATAGACACCGGGGGTGGGCAGGGGCGTGATGCGGTGGCCTTCGCGCAGGCGCCGCTGCGATTGTTCGCGCTGCCCGGTGCGCGGACCGAACCGTTCCCGATGCGCGAGGATCATCGCGCCGATGGTGGCGGTGATCAGCAGCGCGCCGGTGAGTTCGAAGGCCCACACGTAACGCACGAAGATCAGCTCGGCCAGCGCGCCGATCGGGTCGGCGCCGAATCCGGGACCGGTGGCCGCGACCGAATCGTCGCGCACGCCCCGGGCGATCGCCCCGATCAGCAGCAGCCCGAATCCGACACCCACCACGACGACGGCGATGCGGTGCCCGCGCAACGTCTCCCGCAGCGATTCGGCCGAATCGACGCCGACGAGCATCAGGACGAACAGGAACAACATCATGACCGCGCCCGTGTACACCACGATCTGCACGACGCCCAGGAACAAAGCGTCCTGGGCGATGTAGAACACCGACAGGGTGATCATGGTGGCCGCCAGGCACAGCGCGGAGTGCACGGCCTTGCGGGCACACACCATGCCGAGACCACCCGCCACCGCGACCACGGCCAGGACCCAGAACAGCACCGCCTCCCCGGTCGAGGTACGGGTGGCAGCTTCGGCGGCAAGCACATTCGCGGCCGGGGTCATTGCGCACCTCCTTGGGCACCGGTGGCGGCCGGTTCGAGACCGGTGTCCGCGGCGGTGGTGCCGGTGGGACGGAGCCCGGTATCGCGGTCGGTGCCGGGGGCGGCGGGGACGGCGCCCAGGTAGTAGTCCTCCTCGGTGGCGCCCGGATAGGCGGCGTGCGGCGGGGCGATCATCCCGTCGCCCAGCGGGGCGAGCAGCCGGTCCTTCTCGTAGATCAGATCGGCGCGATTGTCGTCGGCCATCTCGTATTCGTTGGTCATCGTCAATGCCCGCGTGGGGCACGCCTCGATGCACAGTCCGCAGCCGATGCAGCGCAGATAGTTGATCTGGTAGACGCGGCCGTAGCGCTCGCCGGGGGAGTAGCGCTCGCTGTCGGTGTTGTCGGCGCCCTCGACGTAGATCGCGTCCGCCGGGCAGGCCCACGCGCACAGTTCGCAGCCGATGCACTTCTCCAGGCCGTCGGGATGGCGGTTGAGCTGGTGGCGGCCGTGGTAGCGCGGCGCGGTCGGCACCTTCTCCTCGGGGTAGAACTCGGTGTTCTTCTTCTTGAACATCGTGACGAAGGTGACCCAGAATCCGCCGATGGGTTCCAGCAGACCGGCTTTGGTGGCAGGCGGCGCGGTCTCGGGCATCGGCGGCACCGGGAAGTCCGAGAACTGTTGCGTCCCAGTGGTTTCCGGTGCGATATTGTCACCGGCACGCCCGGCGCGCAGCATTGTCGCCAGCAGGCCCACCGAGATGATCACGCCGGCGATCACGAGGCCCGTGGTCTGCACGTCGTGGCCGTTGTCCTGCACCACCTTCAGCGTCGCCACGATCATCACCCACAGCAGCGACACCGGAATGAGCAACTTCCAGCCGAGATTCATGAACTGGTCGTAGCGCAGCCGCGGCAGCGTCCCGCGCAACCAGATGAAGACGAACAGGAACGTCCAGACCTTCAGCGTGAACCACAGCAGCGGCCACCAGCCCGAATTCGCGCCGTCCCACAGGTTCAGCGGGAAGGGTGCGTGCCAGCCGCCGAAGAACAGTGTGGTGGCCAGCGCCGAGACGGTGCCCATGTTGATGTATTCGGCCATCATGAACATCGCGAATTTCAGCGACGAGTATTCGGTGTGGAAACCGCCGACGAGTTCACCCTCGGCTTCGGGGAGATCGAAGGGGGCGCGGTTGGTTTCGCCGACCATCGCCACCGCGTAGATGACGAACGACGGCAGCAGCAGCCAAATGTTCCAGGTGCCCCACTGCCGATCCACGATGCCGGAGGTGGACATGGTCCCGGCCAGCAGGAACACCGCCGCGAAACAGGCCGCCATCGCGATCTCGTAGGAAATCACCTGCGCGGTCGACCGCAGACCACCGAGCAGCGGATACGTCGATCCCGACGACCATCCCGCCAGCACGATGCCGTAGACCCCGATCGAGGTCATCGCGAGGATATAGAGCACCCCCACCGGCATATCGGTCAACTGCAGCGGTGTGCGGGTGCCGAAGATCGACACCTCCGGTCCGAGCGGTATCACCGCGAACGCCATCACCGCCGGAATCAACGCGACGATCGGCGCCAGAATGTAGATGGGCTTGTCGACCATCGCCGGGACGATGTCCTCTTTGAGGAGCATCTTCACCCCGTCGGCGATGGATTGCAGCGAACCGCGCGGCCCGACCCGATTGGGTCCGACCCGCATCTGCATCCAGGCCACCACCTTGCGCTCGATCACCACCGCGAGCAGCGGGATGAGCAGCAGGAAGATGAAGATACCGATGGATTTGACCACGACCAGCCACCACGGGTCGTGGCCGAACGCGGACAGATCGGCCGGGGCCGAGACCAGCACAGCCGGTGACATCTCACTCATGGGGGTCCTCCCGTTGGATGCGCACGCGGTGACCGAGGGCGGTGGTGAGCCGGTCGTTGACCGTCGACTCCGCCGAATTCCACGGCAGCCAGGCGACGCGATCGGGCATCTCGGTGATCTCGAGCGGCAGCACGATGCGACCGTGCCCGGTGCTGATCCGCACCGAATCGCCGGTGGCCGAGCCGATTTCGGCGGCGGTGGCCGGCGACAGCCGCAGCACCGCGGGCCGTGCCGTGCCGGCGAGATTCGGTTCACCGTCCTGCATGCGGCCGTTGTCGAGCAGCATGCGCCAGCCGGCGAGGATGGCGGTGCCGGTTTCGGTATACGGTAGTGCGGCCGACGGATGCGCCGGGGGCTGCGGCCGCGGCCCGTCCCAGACACCCAGGGCGTCCAGTTCCGCGCGGGCGGCCTCGACCGTCGGCAAGCCCAGCCGCACTCCCATCTCGTCGGCCAGCGAATGCAGCACGCGATGATCGGCGAGCGGAGCCGCCTGCCGCCGCACCGTCGCATCGCCGAGGGCGGCGCCGAACGGCCGTGGCCGGCCCTCCCAGGTGAGGTATGTCCCCGCCTTCTCCATCGCCGAGGCGACGGGGAACACCACATCGGCCCGCTCGGTGACCTCACTGCGCCGCAATTCCAGACTGACCACGAAGGCGGCGGCCTCGACGGCGGCCCGGGCGGCGCGGGGATCGGGCAGATCGGCGATCTCCACACCCCCGACCAGCAGCGCGCCGGGGTGGCGGCCGGCGTCGAGAATCGCGGCGGTATCGCGACCGGGTGTGGTCGGCAGTTCGTCGACCTGCCAGATCCGCTGAACCTGTTGGCGCGCACGCGCATTCGCGATCGGGCGACCGCCCGGCAGCAGACCGGGCAGCGCTCCCGCCTCGAGCGCGCCACGTTCCCCGGCGCGGCGCGGCACCCATGCGAGCGCGGCGCCGGTGGTCTCGGCCAATGCCGCCACCGCCGACAGCGCACCGGGGAGTGCGGCCAGCCGTTCGCCGGCCAGGATCACCGCACCGCGACGGCGCAGCGCGCGGGCGAGTTCGTCCAGCCCCGACGGATCGGGCGGACATTCGTATCCGGCGCCCGAGACCGCCAGCGCCTGCAAGAGCCGCGCTTCGTCGCCGGGCACGGTAGGAATCAACCGCCCCGATATCCGGTTCAGGCCCCGGCTCGCATAAGCGGCCATCGAATAGATCGCAGTCGCCGAGGTGCGGGCGGCCTTGCGCAGCCGCAGATGCAGGATCGGGCATTCCTCTTCGGGTTCGAGTCCGGCGAGCAGGGCGACCGGCGCCGAATCCAGCGCCCCGTAGTCCACCCGCACCCCTTGTCCGGCGATCGCCGCGGCCAGGAATTCGGCTTCCTCGGCGGAATGGGCGCGAGCACGGAAATCGATGTCGTTGGTGCCCAGTGCGATACGCGCGAATTTGGCGTACGCGTAGGCGTCCTCGACGGTGGCCCGGCCGCCCACCAGCACTCCGGCGTTCCCGCGGGCGGCGGCCAGTCCCGCACCCGCTCGCGCGAGCGCCTCCGACCACGAGGCCGGAACGAGGACGCCGCTGTCGTCGCGGATCAGGGGAGTGGTGATCCGGTCGGGTTCGGTCGCGTAGGTGAAGGCCCACCGGCCCTTGTCGCAATTCCATTCCTCGTTGACCTGCGGATCATCACCGGCCAAGCGGCGCAGCACTTTTCCGCGGCGGTGGTCGGTGCGCTGGGCGCATCCGGCGGCGCAGTGCTCACACACCGCCGGACTCGAGACCAGGTCGAAGGGGCGGGCGCGGAAGCGGTAGGTGGTGCCGGTGAGGGCGCCGACCGGGCAGATCTGGACGGTGTTGCCGGAGAAGTAGGAGTCCATCGGCTCGCCGTCGGCGATCCCGACCTGCTGCAGTGCGCCGCGGTCCATCAACTCGATGAACGGATCACCGGCGATCTGCTGTGAGAACCGGGTGCAGCGGGCGCACAGCACGCACCGCTCCCGATCCAGCAGCACCGCGGGTGAGAGCGGAATCGGTTTGGGGTAGGTGCGTTTCACCCCCTCGAAGCGTGATTCGGGCCGGCCGCTGGACATAGCCTGGTTCTGCAGCGGGCATTCCCCGCCCTTGTCACAGACCGGGCAATCCAGCGGATGGTTGATCAGCAGCAGTTCCATCACCCCGGCCTGCGCCTTCTGCGCGGCCGGCGAACTGATCTGGGTGTGGGCGATCATCCCGTCGGTGACGGCCATCGTGCAGGAGGCGACGGGCTTGCGCTGCCCCTCCACCTCGACCAGGCACTGCCGGCACGCCCCGACCGGATCGAGCAGCGGATGATCGCAGAACCGGGGGATCTGGATTCCGACGAGTTCGGCCGCCCGGATGAGCAACGTTCCGGTGGGCACCGCGATCGTCGTGCCGTCGATGGTGACGGTGACCATGTCCTGAGGGATGACGCCACTGCTGTCGTGGCTCACTGTCGCGGTCATCGCACTCCTTCGGCAGGCGTCGCTGCGGTCGCGGCCGTGGCGCCGGCCCAGGCGGTCGAGCGAGCGGGATCGAACGGGCACCGGCCCAGCCGGATGTGCTCGGCGTATTCGTCGCGGAAGTATCTGAGCGAGGACACGATCGGGCTGGCCGCACCATCCCCGAGCGCACAGAACGATTTGCCGTTGATGTTGTCGGCTATATCGAGCAGGGTGTCCAGATCGGCGTCGGTACCGCCGCCGGACTCCAGCCGTTGCAGCAGCTGCACCAGCCAGTAGGTGCCCTCCCGGCAGGGGGTGCATTTTCCGCAGGATTCGTGGGCGTAGAACTCGGTCCAGCGCAGGACCGCGCGTACCACGCAGGTGGTGTCGTCGAAGATCTGTAATGCCTTGGTGCCCAACATGGATCCGGCCGCACCCACGTTCTCGTAGTCCAGCGGCACATCGAGGTGTTCGGCGGTGAACAAGGGCGTGGAGGAGCCGCCGGGAGTCCAGAACTTCAGGGTGTGCCCGGCGCGCACGCCGCCGGCGTAACCGAGAAGTTCGCGCAGCGTCACACCCAGCGGCGCCTCGTACTGTCCCGGCCGGGTGACGTGTCCGGACAGTGAGTACAGGGTGAAGCCCGGCGATTTCTCCGACCCCATCGAACGGAACCATTCGACGCCGTTGTGCAGGATGGCCGGCACACTCGCGATCGACTCCACATTGTTGACCACGGTCGGGCACGCGTACAGGCCGGCGACGGCGGGGAAGGGCGGGCGCAGGCGAGGCTGGCCGCG
>NZ_LZMK01000331.1:0-12434 GCF_001665865.1 Nocardia sp. 852002-20019_SCH5090214
CGCGACACCGAACGCGGTACGACCGGCCGCCTGCTCGAACAGTCGCAGGGCGTGTGCGCTGTCTTCGGCGGAATCCGGTGACACCACCCCCGCGATGACGTTCCAGTCCGGGTCCAGCCGGCGCAGGGGCGCGTAGAACGCGGCGTCCTGGGGCGCGGGTTCGGCACCGAACGCACACGGAATGTGCACTGCCGGAAGGGGAGTGCCGTCTGCGCGCAGCCGGCGTGCGGTGTGCTTCAGCAGGGTGACCGCGGGCGCCAGCGAACGCGGGCTGAGCAGCGCCTTGTGCTGGTAATCGCCGTAGCACAGGTGGACCACGGCCTGTGCCCCGATCTCGTGTATGCCGGTGAGTACCCCGGCCAGCTGGCGGGCCAGCAGCGGCGCCGCCGCCCATTTCGCGCCCAGCTGGTCGGCCTTGACCATGCCCAGCAGCGCGAACGGTGATTCGACCTGCCAGACCACGCGATCGCCGTAGCGCGCGTTCACCTCCGCGATCTCTTGCAGTGCGGCCTCGGTGAAGACCGGCAGATGCCGCAGCGCGGCCACGATGAGATCGGAGCGGCGCAGTGCCGGGCCGAGCGGGAAGCCGTTCGACACCGCCGCACCGGCGAAGACGAACATCGCAAGATCCAGCGGATTGGGTTGGCTCAGTTGCAATCTCGTCCCGTCCAGCTCGGGCCGCGCGGCACGCACCTCGTCGAAGGCGGCTACCACGGCACCGATGCGGTCGAGCCGGTCCATCGCCACGTGCCGCGGTTCCAGCTTCGCCCCCGGTCGGAGGCCGTAGCTCGGGAAATCGCTGTAGTCGGAGTAATCGCCGGTGCGGACGACATCGAAGACGTCCTCGTGCTCTCTGCGCCGGCGGAGGTAGTCGAGGATCCAGTCCGGATCCAGGTCACACGGCAGTCCGGTCACGGGATGGCCCGCACTGCGGTCGGCGAACCACTGCAGCACCGCAGCATCCCCGGTCATCAACTCGGCTGGAACACTTCCGACATAATGCGCACACCTGGTCATCGCACTCCTCGTAATTCCGTTTGCCCCTCTACATTCTCAGCCAGATCGTTTGCAGGTGAAAGAATTCCGGGAACCGGGAGGTAGACGCGGCGCTGCGGACGTGTGGTTGTCGTGGCAACCGTGCGGGCGAGGCGGGGGCGGTCGGTGGTGCTACGGAACGGCGGGGGTGCCGCCGGGAGCCACGGGCAGGCCGGCCGCCTTCCACGCCCGGAACCCACCGACCAGATCGGTGGCGCGAGCCAGTCCGAGACGCTGTGCGTCGGCGGCGGCCAGGCTGGAGGCGTAGCCCTCGTTGCAGACGATGATCACCTCGGTGTCGGGCGTCAGATCCGGGAGCCGATGCGAACCGCCGGGGTCGAGCCGCCATTCCAGCACGATCCGTTCGACGACGACCGCGCCGGGTATCTCGCCCTCGGCGAGGCGGTCGGCGTGCGGGCGGATATCGACCACGAGCGCGCCCTCGGCCAACCGGTGCGCGGCGGTGACGGGCTCGACGCGGTTCAATCCGGCGCGTGCCTGTGTGAGCAGATCCTCGGCGCTCATACCGTCACTCCTCGGCGATCGGGCGATGGGGGCTACCGGCATGGTCACACACCGGTGAAATCCCGCAGCGACCGGTATTCGCGGACCGGTCGCAGCGGTGGCGAGTAGGCGTGCACCGTGGTGGCCGGCCGGGCGCTGCGGTTGTGCAGCTGGTGGGCGCGTTCGGGCCCGAACGCGATCGTGTCGCCGGCGCGGCGCCCGGCCGAGCGTACCGGGCCGGTGGGGTAGCGGTAGTCCTCGTCCAGTTCGCCGATCGAGACGGTGAACGACCCCGACGCGCCCCCGTGGTCGTGCGGTTCGGTGCCCTGCCCGGGCGCCCACGACAGCAGCCACAGTTCCACGCCCATCGTCAGCGCGAGCCGGGTCCACCAGCGCCGCGAGGTGTCGAACCGCACGATATCCAGCAGCGGTGTCGCCAGTTCGCTCGCCACCACCGCGGTGAGCTCGTGTAGTTCGGCCGGTGTCCACAGCGTGCGCTCGGCCACCACGGCGTCGCGGAGCAGCGGCACGTCGACGCCCGGATGTATGTCTTCGGCGTGCTCGAGTCGCACAGGCACGGACGTCGTCACCACTACCCCTTCCACACTACGGTCACGCGAATTCTTCGCCGCCACACGCGGTTTGCCACCATCCAGACTCACCGTGAGCGAAATTCCGCGGTGTCGCCGAGCCGGGTGAACGGGCGGCGTCCGCCCGGCGGATTCACCGGGCGGACTTGCGATTCGGGACGTGGATGAGACACCGTGTCCGACCGGCTTGCGTGCAGGAATAGATTCCGGTTTATCCGCGAGCGGCGCGGCTTCGAATCATTAGGTGTCATGGCGGTGGGCGATGTGCTCGTCGTTTACCGCGTGGCGTCAGCTGCTGTCTCGCCGAATCACGCCGGTGATCCGGCCAGGGATGAGGTGCTCGGATGACCAGTGCTGCCGGTATCGATGAGATGGGTCCGATCGACTATCTCGTCATCGAGTTCCCCGCGGGCCGCCCCCCGGACGGTTCGGCCCTGCCGGTGCTGCGCGATCTGGTCGGCCGGGGCATCATCCGCGTGCTGAATCTGGCGTTCCTCCGGAAAGAGGGCGACGGGTCGCTGACCGGCATCGATATCGCCGATATCGGGCTCGAGTGCGAAGCGAGCGTGGCCTTGTTCGCCGAGGAGACGACGGGCGTACTCGACGACGGTGATCTGCGGGAGGCGGGCGCCGCCCTGCACCCCGGGCGTTCGGCCGCCGTTCTGATCTACGAAAACACCTGGGCCGCACCACTGTCGGTGGCTCTGCGGCGCAACGGCGCCGAAACCGTCGCCGCCGGCCGCATCCCGGTCGAGGCGATCCTGACCACCTTGGACAGCCTCGACGACAAGAACTGACCGGCGATTCAGCGGCCCGCTCCGAAGCATCCGGCCGCTCCCGTGGCGGCGAATACGGCGGTGGTGCAGTAGGTGGCCACCGGGTAATAGGGGCCCATCGTGGTGGCCGGATCGCCGCCGCGATCCTGCGAAGCCTGGATCGACTGCGGGTAGAAGCTCTCGCTCGGCAGCATGTTCCGCAGGAAGAGAACCTTCTTCGCCACCTGCGTGCTGCCCCAGGGCAGCACGGTGACACTCGAATCCATCTGTGCCGGTAGATCTTCCGGCGCCGCGACGACGTAGGTGTAGTAGCCGTCGGCGTCGAGCCGGGTCTGGAAGTCGGCCGCGCAGGCCACGACCGGATAGGGCGTCACCAGGTCGTTCTGGCACATCGACCAATATCGGACCTGCTGAGCCGGGTCGGTCGGAGGCTGTCCGGCTCGCGAATCCGGAAAATTCGGGGCCTTACCGCGCACCACGACCAGGCGGCCCGGCTGATAGGTGAGTCCCGCCCCGAGGTATTTGTTGTCGCCGTTCGGGAACAGCCCCGAGGTGCTCGCCGGATTCACGAACGTGGCCTCGGGCACGTTGCCCGGGAACGCGCCCGCCGCCGCCCCGGCGATGACCTGGTCGAATCCGGCGGTCGCGGCCTGGGCGAGGGGGCCGGGATAGGCGCTGGGGTCGAAGACCCGGCTGCACGGTTGCCTGGTGACGGTCGCGCCGGCGACGGTCAGCGTCGCATCGGGCAGTGGTACCCCACCGCCGGCCGAAGTCGGGTCGGTCGGCACATAGACCCGGATGATCAGGAATCCGATGGGCGCGTTCTGCGCGGCGGGCAACGCCCGAATTTCGTTGCGGCCGTGGTCTGCTGCTCCGGTGACCAGTCGAGCGTGCCAGCGCCGCTGCGTTTCCGGCGCTGCCGTCGGTGCGGCGAACGGATTGGCACTGCCCGGATCGGGGGCAATCTGGTTGTCCCGCAACGTATCCACGGTATCGAAGCTCGTGCCGTAGGTATTGAGCGAGAAGTAGCGCGCGGCGGGGTAGCTGCCCGACAATTCGATGGAGTCGCCCGGACCGAGCGCATACGGCAGCACCCAGTACGTGGCGTTGGCATCCGGGAACGCCACATTGAGCACCGTGCTGTTCGACATGAACCGCCAGGCGCACAGCGGTGAATCGGGCGCGGCCTGCGCACCGGCCGACGGCGCCGACCAGACCCCGGCCCATACCGCGAGGAGCACGCCCAGCATGCGGGCACAGCGCGACCGCGACGAAGTCCTCATCCGACCGACTGTGCCGTCGCGCAGGGCACAACCGGATCACCCGCCGCGGGTGAAGGCGCCGGACTCGGCCGAAATATCGATCCCGACGCGGCTGTTGTGCAGGCTTGTGAGCAATGGCGAGGTGAAGATCCGGTTCGGGGTGGGTACGGGTTCGGCGGCCGATCCGGCAGATCTGGCGGCGCTGGTGGATCGGCTCGAGGCCGCGCGGGTCGATTCGCTGTGGTTCTCCGAACTGGTCTTCGCACCGGCCGTGGATCCGACGGTGGGGATGGCGTTCGCGCTGGCCCGCACCAGCCGTCTGAAAGTCGGCACCTCGGTCGCGATTCTGCCGGGGCGCCATCCCGTGCTGGTCGCCAAGCAGCTGGCGTCCTTGGCGGCCTTGGCTCCGAAGCGGGTGCTGCCGGTATTCGGACTGCGACCCGCGGGGCCCGGCGAACAGGACCTGTTTCCGGTGCCGGGACCGCGCGGCGCGGTCTTCGACGAATCGCTGCGCCTGCTGCGGGCGGTGCTGCGCGCCGACGATGTCGATTTCGACGGCGACTACTTCACCGTTCGCGGGGCGACGGTGGGCAAGCGGCCGGCTCGCCCGCTCGACATCTGGCTCGGTGGTCGCGTAGCGGGCGCCTTCCGCCGCATCGGCCGATACGGCGACGGCTGGCTCGGGAGTTTCGTGACCCCGGCCGAGGCGGCGGCCGGGGTGTCGGCGATCAACGCGGCGGCCGCCGCGGCGGGCCGGGAGATCGAAGCCGATCACTTCGGCATCACGCTGTTGCTCGCGGAGAACGGCATCCCCGCCCAGCTGGCGGCACGGATCGGCGCGCAGCGAGCGGGTGCCGATCCGAACGACGTGATCGCCGGGAGCTGGGCGGACCTGCACCGGCTGGTGGACGGGTACCTCGCGGCCGGTCTGAGCAAATTCGTCGTGGTGCCGGCCGACGGCGCGATATCGGCGGAATTCGTGGACCGGTTCGTCACCGAACTGCTGCCGCGGCAGAACTGAGACGGGGTATCAGGGCACGTCGATGACGAGCTTGCCCGCGTTGTGCCCCTCGTCCAGCTGTTCGTGGATCGCGACGATGTCGTCGAGCGGCATGGTCTTCGCGATCCGCGGATGGACGAGTCCGCGCTCGAACAGCGGGGTCATCTCGGTGAGCCGGCGGCGTTCGCGGCTGAGGAAGATGCCGTAGAGCGTCTGGTTGCGCTGGTAGAGATCGTCGAGCCGGCCCTCCGGTCCGAGGATGGTGGCGATGCGTCCGCCGTCGCGAGTGGCCGCGCAGCTCCGGCCGACATTCTCACCGCCTACGGTGTCGAGCACCGCGTCGACGCCGGTGCCGTCGGTGTGCGTGCGGGCCACCTCGACGAAGTCCTCGCTCTTGTAGTCGATCGGGGTCGCGCCGAGATCCCGCAGCAGCTGCTGATGGTCCGCCCCGGCGGTGGCCAGCACCGAGGCGCCGGCCGCGCGGGCGAACTGCACCGCGAACGTGCCGACACCGCCGGATCCACCGTGTACCAGCACGGTCTGTCCCGGCCGCACGGCGAGCCGGCGCACGATCGCCTCCCACGCGGTTCCGCCGGCCAGCGGAATCGCGGCGGCCTCCGCGAACGACAGGCTCGTGGGTTTCGGCGCGACGATCGAGGCGGCCGCCACGTGGTACTGGGCATAGGCGCCCCCACCCGAGGCCAGTTCCGAGGTGTAGTACACGGCATCGCCGACCGCCACGTCGGTGACACCGTCACCGACCTGTTCCACCTCTCCGGCGACATCGCTGCCGATCACGGCGGGCAGCGCCAGGTTCGGATTCGCCAGTCCCCGGCGGATGATTCCGTCCACCGGGTTCGCGCTCGACGCCCGGACTCGCACCAGCACCTCACCCGGGCCGGGACGTGGCGTATCGACGTCTCGAACCGTGAGTGCTTCCGGACCACCGAATTCCCGCAGCACCGCTGCACGCATGCGCATCTCCTCCTTCGAACGGTCAGCCCGCGACACCGGCGGATGCGGTCTTGCGGGGCAGCGAGCGAATCAGCTTGCGATTGGCGAAACCGAACATGCCGAGTTCGGACAGTTCGCGACCGAAACCGGACTGCTTCACCCCGCCGAAGGGCAGATCGGCCTGCGAGGAGGTCGGGTGGTTGATCCACACCATGCCGCTGTCGATCTGCTCGGCCACCGCTCGCGCGCGGTCCGGGTCGCTGCTGTACACCGTGGCGCCGAGTCCGAACTTCGAGGTGTTCGCCAACTCGATCGCCTCGCGTTCGTCGCCGACGCGGTACACCACCGCGACCGGCCCGAACAGCTCCTCGGAATAGGCGCGCATCTCGGGGGTGACGTCGGTCAGCACCGTCGCGTCGACGAACGCGTCGCGGCGTCCGGGCGCCGGTACGTCGGGGCGGCTGCCACCGGTGACCACCGTGGCGCCCTTCTCGCGGGCATCTCGAACCTGTTCCAGCAGGTCGTCGGCGGCCTTCGGGGAGGAGAGCGGTCCGAGTGTGGTCTCCGGATCCGACGGGTCGCCGGGGCGCAGTGCGCCGAACCGCTCGGCCAGACCGGCCACGAAGCGGTCGCACAGTTCGTCCGGGACGATGAAACGTTTTGCGGCGACACAACTTTGACCGGTGTTCGCCAGCCGCCCGGTGGTCGCCGCATCGATCGTGTCGTCCAGATCGTCGGCGTCGAGCACGATGAAGGGGTCGCTGCCGCCGAGTTCCAGCACGCATTTCTTCACGTGCCGCCCGGCGATCTCGGCCACCGACGCACCGGCGGCGTCGCTGCCGGTGAGGGATACGCCCTGGACAGCGGGGTGCGCCAGGACGTGCTCGACGTCCGAGATCCGCAGGAAGACGTTGGTGTACACCCCTTCGGGCGCGCCGGCGTCGGTGAAGATCTTCTGCAGTTCGAGCGCGGTGAGCGCGCAGATCTTGGCGTGCTTGAGCAGAATCGTGTTGCCCAGCACCAGATTCGGCGCCGCGAACCGCACCACCTGATAGAGCGGGAAGTTCCACGGCTCGATGCCGAGCAGCACCCCCAGTGGTGCGTTGACGACCTGAGCTTCACCCTCCTCGACCGGCAGCGCGGTGGGCTCCAGAATGCGCGGGCCGTTCTCGCCGTAGTACTGCAGGATGCTCGCCGCGAGGTCGACTTCGAACTCGCTCTCGGAGATGCGTTTGCCCATTTCGCGGGTGATGAGCCGGGCGAGGTCGTCCTTACGTTCGCGCATCAGATCGGCTGCGGCGGACACCACCCGCGCACGCTGCTCGACCGGCGTGGCACGCCATGACCGATAGGCGTCGTCCGCACGTTCGAGCGGGGCATCGAGTTGTTCGGTCGCCAGATAGGGCAGTTCGGCGAGGGTTTCGCCGGTATAGGCGTCGACCGTCTCGAACGGTTCGGCGTCGGGACCCGAGGCGCTCATCGGCTGGATGTTGGTCGATGTCATCGGTCACCACTCCTCGTACGACGGAATCCGACTCGGTCGGTGTCGGTCGGTCGGTGTCACAGGGTGGCTACCCGCCAACGGCGCACGAAACATCTCACCGCACACCGACCGTCCGGGAATGCCACCCCGTCGCGCCGTCCGGCATCGGGGGGCGGCGCTGTGCGGGCTGGGTGGTTCCGGTGGTGTCGGTGGCGCGGACGTGCAGGGTGTGGGTGCCCGGGGTGGCCTGCCAGCGGTAGGTCCATTGGCGCCAGGTGTCGGGGGAGTATTCGGTGGTCAGGTCGGCGGCGAGCCAGGGGCCGTCGTCGACCCGCACCTCCACCGACGCGATACCGCGATGCTGAGCCCAGGCGACTCCGGCGACTGTGACCGGGCCGGCGGACAGGGTGGCGAAGGCGGCGGGGACATCGATCCGGGACGCGGTCTTGATCGGAGCCCGGTCCGCCCACCCCCGGGTCGTCCAATACGCCTGTGCGCGATCGAATCTGGTCACTTCGAGGTCGACCACCCATTTGGTGGCGGAGACGTAGCCGTAGAGGCCGGGAACCACGAGCCGCGCCGGGTAGCCGTGTTCGAGCGGCAGCGGCGCGCCGTTCATGCCGACGGCGAGCAGGGCGTCGCGCCCGTCGGTCATCGCCTGGATCGGCGTCCCGGCGGTGAATCCGTCGGCGCTGCGGGACAGCACCATATCGGCATCCGGACGCACACCCGCCTCGTGTAGCAGATCGGCCAGCCGGTAGCCGGTCCACACCGCATTGCCCGCGAGATCGCCACCCACTTCGTTGGACACACAGGTCAGCGTGATCATGCGCGCGATCGCGGGGCGCCGACGCAACTCGTCCATCGTGAATTCCACTGTGCGGTCGACCATTCCGTGGATGCGCAGGCTCCACTCGGTACTGCTGACGGCCGGCACCTGCAGCGCGGTGTCGACCCGGTAGAAGTCGGCGCCGGGCGTGACGAATGCGGTAAGTCCCGGCACCGAGCGGGTCATGGCCGGGGTGATCGGCGCGGCCTCCGAAACTGTTCCGGGCACGATGAATCGCGCCCGGTCCGCGGCCACGTCCCGCAGCCGTTGCGCCACGAATCGTCCTGCCGCCGCGGCACCGACCGCGATCGCGCCGGCCCCGGCCGCCATCGCCAGAAAACGCCGCCGGGCCAATCGAGTGGCACTCGGGATATCGCCGTGGTCCGGGACGCGGTCCCGAGCCCCTTCGCGGCCCCGCAACTCGTCGCGTCGACCGCCGTGTGGGAGCAGTAGCCGTAAGACGATCAGCCCCGCCGCCACACCCGCCGCGGTCGGAATCGCGAACCACCACTGCGCATTCGGGCGATGCAGTGCCGCAGCGATGATCGCGACACCCAGAACGGCGAATACCGCACTGCCGATGCGACGGCGACGTTCGAGCACACCGCACAGTGCGGCAAGCACCACCATCGCCGCGCCCATGGCGGCGAACAGCACGTCCTTGTCGTGACTGCCGAACCGCCGGATCGCCTCCTCGCGCAGTTGCTGCGGCGTGTGATCGACGACCGTCGCCCCGGCGGCGAAGAACGGCGAGGAGCGTGGATCCAGGATCGCACCCACGAGTTCGCCGATGCCCAGCACCGCCGCACCGGCCAGTATTCCGGCGAGCGCGGCGGCGGCGAATCCGAGCGTGCCGCGGTGCGCGGTGGGCTCGCGCGTACCCGTATCGATCATGATCTCCTCGATTCCCAGGTGGGATGAGGAATTCGTGACGCCGGTCCGCGCGGACGGCGCCGATCGTCAGCTCATCGACATGGAGGCGATCGGGGCCGTGGTCGGGGCCGGGGAGCCGCCCGCGGGTTCGACGGTGATGGCCAGTGCGTCGCCGCCGGAATAAGTGGCCACCATCGGCGCGGACGCACTCGGCATGCGGTCCATCACCCCTTCCGAGCGTGGCGCACCGGTCGGCGGTACCACCCACAGCTGGTACACATGGCCCTGCGGCGCCGGCGGCACGCTGTCGAAAGCCACTGTGGCCGCACCCATTTCGGTGGACGCGTGCACCGTGACCACACCGCCGGTACTGAGCGGCGCGCTCGCGGTGTGTGCATCCGGTTGCCGCATGATCTGTTCCGCCATCGGGGGATTCGCGGTCTGCCCGGCGTATTGCTGGGCGACGATACCGCCGCCGATTCCGGCCGCCACCACTACCGCGGCCGCCGCGGCCAGCCACCGTAGCCGAGGCCTCCTGGACGGTCGGGTGAGCGGAACCGCAGCGGACGGATCGGTGGGCCGCGCCCGGTCGAGTGCGGCGAGTATGCGCGCTTCCAATTCCGGCGCGGGCTCCTGCGCATCGAGCACCGACAAAGCACCCATCGTCTCGCGGACCGCGCGAACCACCACCGAGAAGGCCTGGCTCGTGTCCGGTCCGGCATCGGCGACGCGCTGTTCGATCTCGTCGCGCTCGGAATCACCGACCGCGTCCAGTGCGTAGGGGTAGGCCAGGTCGAGCAACTCGTGGTCGGATGTGTCAGGCATGGGCGGCCACCCCCGAGAGGCAGGTCTGAAGCCGTTTCAGCGCATCCCGGATACGGCTCTTGACGGTGGGCAGTGGCGCATCGAGATGTTCGGCGACTTCTCGATAGGTGCGTCCGCTGTAGTAGGCCAGCGCGATCGCCTCCCGCTGGGTCGCGGTGAGAGTGTCCAGGCAGTGCAGCACCGCCTGCTCCTCCAGTCTCTGACCGACCGTCTCGGCGACCGTGTCGTGGTCGCGCCCGAGGTGGGCGTGGCCGTAGACACGATCGCGCACCGTCGCCGATTCCTCGAGGCGCACGCGGTCCACGGCACGCCGATGGGTGAGCATCATCAGCCAGCCGATCGGGCTGGCCAGCGCGGGGTCGTAGCGTTCGGCGGCCGTCCAGGCCTGCAGGTACACCTCCTGCGTGACCTCCTCGGCGGCGGTGTGATTGCGCAGGATGCGCAGGGCCAGACCGAACACCCTCGCGCTGGTCGCCCGATAGAAGCGCGTGAACGCCTCGCGGTTTCCGGTGGCGGCGGCCGCGAGCAGGGTGGCGAGCTCACGTTGTGTTTCCGCTCGCTCGCCTCCACCCGGCGGACACGACGGGGTGTCGGAGGTGTCTGCCAGGCGGATCGAGGTGAACTCCGGATCGCCGGTCATGAGCGCGTCCCTGCATACATGGGAAGAGGTTCGACATGACCAGCGTGCCGGATGGGTGCGGATTTCGGAACGTTTTCGCCCGGGTGCGCTACATCGACCGAACCGCGCCGATACATTCTCCGACCAGGACGTTCTCCGACCAGCGCGGACGGCAGTCGTGACAACTCAGGCGGGCGGCATCAGGACGGTATCGATCAGATAGACCGTCGCATTGGCGGTCTTCACACCTCCGCAGACGACCGACGCGTCGTTGACCTTGATCGTGTCGCCGGATCGGGTCACGTTCACCATGCCGCCCTCGACCGTCTTGTGCTCACCCGCGATGGCGTCGGGCGCGATCTGCCCCGGCACCACGTGGTAGGTGAGGATCTTGGTGAGGGTGGCGCTGTCGGTCTTCAGGCTGTCGACCGTGGCCGGCGGCAGTTTCGCGAACGCGTCGTCGGTGGGCGCGAACACGGTGAACTGGCCGCCGTTCAGGGTGTCGACCAGGTTGACCTGAGGATTCAGCTTTCCGGACACCGCCGCGGTGAGCGTGGTCAGCATCGGATTGTGTGAGGCGGCGGTCGCCACCGGATCCTGTGCCATCCCCTCGACCGACCCCGGGCCCGTGGGCACCTGCTCGGCGTAGGCCTTGCAGCCGGGGCCGACCAGGCCGGCCATGGCATCGGCGGCCGAACCGCTCGGCGACATCATGGGGCTGGTCGTCGCGTTACCGTTCATCGTGGTCGGCGTCGATCCCGAACCGGAGTTGTCGTCGGAAGAACAGGCCGACACTCCCAGCAGGGCCGTGGTCGAAACCAGCGCTGCGGTGACAACGGCGCGCTTCATACTTCTCATCGGTTCATCGCTTTCTCTCGGACGACCCGGCGGTCGCATATCTCGTCGTTGGCGACAAGGAGTTCGCGTCGACCGGTCCGGCGGATGGGACGAATTTCGTCCCGGCTCGCTGTGCGGCTGCGAGCCCGCGAACACGGGTTACTAGGCTGACCGCCGTGCTGCTTTCCGATCGCGACATTCGTGCCGAGCTGGCCGCCGGGCGGCTCGGGCTGGAACCGTTCGACGAGAAATTGGTTCAGCCGTCGAGTATCGATGTGCGTCTGGATCGAATGTTCCGGGTGTTCAACAACACCCGCTACACCCATATCGATCCCGCGCAACGCCAGGACGAGCTGACCACTCTGGTCGAACCCGATCAAGGCGAGCCGTTCGTCCTGCATCCGGGTGAATTCGTCCTCGGCTCCACGCTCGAGGTCTGCACCCTGCCCGATGATCTGGCCGGCCGCCTGGAGGGTAAATCGAGTCTGGGGCGCCTCGGGCTGCTCACCCATTCCACGGCGGGATTCATCGATCCGGGTTTCAGCGGTCACATCACGCTGGAGTTGTCGAATGTGGCGAATCTGCCGATCACGCTGTGGCCGGGGATGAAGATCGGCCAGCTGTGCCTGTTCCGCCTGAGCAGTCCCTCGGAACATCCGTACGGCAGCGCGGCGGCCGGCTCGAAATATCAGGGTCAGCGCGGGCCCACGCCCTCGCGGGCGTATATGAATTTCCCCCTGCCGCAGGATTCGATTCCGCAGCCCGCGGAGTCCTGATATTCCGAACCGGCCGCCGCTCATGTCGCCGACCCGAGGTAGGTCAGCCCGGCGGCAGCACGTGCGCGCCC
>NZ_LZMK01000332.1:0-1996 GCF_001665865.1 Nocardia sp. 852002-20019_SCH5090214
AAGACGGCCTCCGGAACATCGGTCAAGGCGCAGCAGGCGATTCAGACCGCGCTCAGCAAACTGGGCGCGCCCTACGTCTGGGGGGCCGAGGGGCCCAATCAGTTCGACTGCTCCGGGCTCACGCAGTACGCGGCGAAGTCGGCCGGGGTCAACATTCCGCGAACGGCGGACCAGCAGTACCAGCAACTCCCGAAGGTGGCGCCGGATCAGATCAGACCCGGCGACCTCATCTTCCCCCAAGCGGAATTCAACAACGGCAACCCAGGGCACGTCATGATGTACATCGGTAACGGGCAGGTGGTGGAGGCACCGAATTCCAAATCTGTTGTGCGAGTGCAACCGCTTCCCAAGAACTTCCACGCCAGCCGGTGGACCTGACCGGTTCCTCAATATCCGACGTACGAGCCGCCGCCGTGCAGATTGGCGACGCCGGGCACATTGCTCACCGAACCATAGCGGTCGATGGAATAACGCACGCCCGCGATGATGTTGTCGACCGGATTCCAGATATCACGATGTCCGGGGAGCGCGTAGGCGTTGAAGGTCGAATCGATCGTCTGCATCAGGCCTTTCGAGGGATGTCCGGCCACGGCATTGCTGTCCCAGAGATTGATGGCATGCGGATTCCCGGAGGACTCGTGCGCGATGATGGTCGCGATGGCTCCGGGGTCGATCCGGCTGACGTCGTAGCCGTTCTGAGCGAGAATTTGCAAGGCCTGATTGATCCACAGGCCCGTCTCGCCGGCCGGCATCGAGGACGGAGGTCCGGACGATCCCGATCCGCCCGTGCGGTAGACCGTCCTGGTCGGATGTGAGTCCTGGACGTACTTCGCGGCCAGCGCCTCGATCCGCTGGGAGTCCAGGACTGCCGCCATCCGGCTCTGGTCCACGGTATTTCCGGCCCGCGCCAGTGCGTCGCCGAGCGTGACCATCACCTGTCGCCGGCCGGCGGCGGTATTGCTCACCGGCCCGAGCGCGGTGAGCGCGGCGTCCACCTCGGCGATGATCGCCGACATGGTGGCCCGGCCACGCGCGCTGGTATCGACGGTGTCGCCGAGGACCCGCGACAGTTCGGCGTTGAGATCGCCGATCGCGCTGTCACGTTCGGCGCGAGCGGTATTGCTCGCTGAGTAACCGGAGCCGAGGCCGCCGTCCCAGGCGATCGGTCCGGTGGGAGCGCCGTTGCCGGTCATCGGTGGTGCGTAGGGTTGTCCGGTGTCGGCGGTCGGCGTACCGGAACCGAAGCCGGCCGCCATGGTGGTCAGGCTGGTGAGGGCCGCGATGGCCATGGGTGTCGAGGCGTTGTGGGCGGCAAGGATATCCGAGTGGACGGCGGGCGCGGCGGCGGCGGGTGCGGAGCGAGCTTGCGCGATAGCTGCTGCAGCCGAATCGTTCGTCGCCGCAGCCGATTTCGCTACCGACGGCACGGCGGGCCCCGGCGCCGGGACCGCGCTCGGGCGCTGGTTTCGTCGTTCGCGCCGATCGGCCGGTGCGGTCGTCGCCACACCGGGCCGGGTCAGCGTCCACTCGTCGGCGGGATTGTCCGAACCGGACCGCAGCTCAGCGGATTTCGATCTCCGAGGTTCGGGTGAACGGGGCTGGGTCGGTTCCATCAGTACGCCACGTAGGCCTGGCCGTTGCGTACCGCCTCGACGCCCGGCACATTGCTGACGGATCCGTAGACGTCGATCGCGTAGCGGACACCGGCAACGATATTGTCCACGGGGTCGGAGATATTCTTGTGGCCCGGTGCCGCATATTTGTCGAAATTCGGCTGGATTATCTGCATCAGCCCCGTGGAGGGGGTCCCGTTCTTAGCGTTTATGTCGTCATTGTTGACGGCTCCGGGGTTACCGCTGCTCTCGTAGTGGATGATGATCGCTATCGCTTCGGGATCTATCTTGCCGGTGTCGTATCCCATTCCCTGCAGCACCTGCAGCGCCTGTTGAATCCATTGGCCCACAGTGCCTCCCACGGTCTTGGCGCCCGAGCCGCC
>NZ_LZMK01000333.1:0-873 GCF_001665865.1 Nocardia sp. 852002-20019_SCH5090214
GTCCGGCGTCGACGTCGTCGACAATCGTGACGAGCTGGCTGCGCTCGATGTCGGCCAGGCCGTGCTGGAGTGTGGCGACCGCGACGATCTCGTCGCCCCGCTCGCGCAGCCGCTCGATGGTCGCGGCGGTTTCGTCACCGACACCCCAGGTCTCGGGACTTTCGTCGGAGAGGTCGTTCTCGGCGACGTAGTCCGCGATTGCTCGAATGTCTTCGACATCGCCTGCGAGAAGGAAGATCTCCTCGTTGATCTGCTCGCGGTTGGCGTAGCCGGGCCACAGTCGCGTACTGGGCTCGCGTCCGGCGCGGATCGCCTTACCGGCTTCACGGACCTGGGCCTGGTCGGCCGCGGTCATCACCGAGATCTCGGCGGCCATCTTCTGCGCGTTGACGTAGCCCTCGGCGAATCCGCCCAGCAGTTCCGGGATCCGGCCGCGCGCTTCTTCGCCCGGGTCGACCCACACCGGCGAGGCGAGAAGGTCGATGTCTCGGGTGTCTCCGGTGAGGTAGTCGACGACGAAGTCGACGCGGGTGCGGTCGTCTGTGGTGAGGCCGGCCGCATCCAGATCGGTGTCGAGCTGCGCGCGCCGCTGCTCGGCAGACGACAACGCGTAGGTGGGGGCTTCGTCGAGGCTTTCCCCGCGCCACCGCAGCAGTGCCTGCCCGACAACGGGTTTGGCTTCCGGGGCCAGTGGCAGGTCCTCGATGATCCCGATGGCCGCGCTCTGGCGTGCGAACAGCGCCGCCGCCTGCGCGCGGCTCTGGGCTCCGATTGCGTCGAAGTCGGGATCGATGCCGACCTGCATCTGCTCGGTGTCGATGTTCACGCCCCACTGGTGGGCGAAGGCGTCGCACAGTTCGGTCAGTTTCTGGT
>NZ_LZMK01000334.1:0-30434 GCF_001665865.1 Nocardia sp. 852002-20019_SCH5090214
TTCGCGGTACCGGCCGCGACGCCGACGGCGGCGACCAGCATGGCGGCGGTCGCGGCGAATTTCCTCATCATCATTTTCTGCGGAACCTCGATACAGAGTGGTTCTGGGACATGAGAAATAGAAATCGACGTCAGCTAACGAGTGGTGAACCTGTTGTGTCCGTTCATTCAAATTCTGTTCACCGTCGGGTTCTTGCCGATTGTCAGGTTGCGGAAACATGCAGTATGCGTGCGGTTTTCGGACACCACCTCCAATTCGAACAAAAGGGACATAAAGCATGTAGTGTGACGAAGGTCACACCTATGTGCGCGGCCGGTGTGACTCGGTGGTGATTCGGAGCGCGTATTCGCGCCCGCGTTAGGGTGGCATCGTGCGATTGCTCGTAACCGGCGGAGCCGGATTCATCGGCGCGAACTTCGTCCATCAAACCGTGGCGGATCGTCCGGACGTCCGCATCACCGTGCTCGACGCACTGACCTATGCCGGAAATCGCGCCTCGCTGGCGCCGATCGAGGACCGGATCGAGTTCGTACACGGCGATATTGCCGATTCCGGTCTGGTGGACCGCCTGGTCTCCACAGCCGACGCGGTGGTGCATTTCGCGGCCGAATCGCACAACGACAATTCGCTGGCCCGGCCGCGGTCGTTCGTGCAGACCAATATCGTCGGCACGTTCACTCTGCTGGAGGCCGTGCGCAAATACGATGTGCGCTACCACCACATCTCGACCGACGAGGTCTACGGCGACCTCGAAGCCGACGATCCGGCGTTCACCGAAAACACCCCTTACCAACCGTCCAGCCCGTATTCGGCGACCAAGGCCTCCAGCGATCTGCTGGTCCGTGCGTGGGTGCGCTCGTTCGGGGTGCGGGCGACGATCTCCAACTGCAGCAACAACTACGGGCCGTATCAGCATGTGGAGAAATTCATCCCGCGCCAGATCACCAATCTGATCGACGGGGTGCGACCGCGCCTCTACGGTGCCGGACATCAGATCCGGGACTGGATTCACGTCACCGATCACAATCGCGCGGTGTGGGAGATTCTCGAGCGCGGACGCATCGGGCAGACCTATCTGATCGGCGCCGACGGTGAACTGGACAATCGGACCGTGGTGGAGTTGCTGCTCGCCGAATTCGGCCGGGACCCCGGCGATTTCGACCACGTCACCGATCGGCCCGGGCATGATCAGCGCTACGCCATCGATGCCACCCTGCTGCGCACCGAACTGGGCTGGCGGCCGCATTACGGCGATTTCCGGGCCGGACTGGCCGCGACCGTCGCCTGGTACCGCGACAACGAGGCGTGGTGGCGCCCGCAGAAGGAACACACCGAACGCGCGTACGCGGCGGCCGGCGAAAAGGTGCTCTAGCCCCAGATCAGGACGTTGTATTTGATCGCGGCCGCGGTCAGTGCCACCACGGTCGCGACCACCACCGTGATCGCCGGTCCACGTACCGGCGTCACGCCGCGGGAATCGCTCAGGCGCAACGGCATCCACCGCAGCAGCACCGCGAATCCGGCGATCGCCAGCGGCACGAAATAGCGCCCCTGCACGCCGTCGATCATCCAGTAACCCACGGGCGTGAAGGACATGTACAGCGTCACGTAGATCATCGCGACACTGGCCAGTACGGCGAGCGCGACGATCCAGGTGCGCCACCGGTTACCGGTCAGCCGATCCGCGATTCCGACGCTCACCGCCAATGCCAGCAGGCAGGCCAGGATCGACAGCGCGGGAACGTCCACATAGGCGAATCCGAGCTCGCCGAAGAATTGGGTGAACCATTTCTCGTCCCGGTACCAGATGCTGTCACCGAAAGTATTGGCGAAATGCACCGGATTCGAAAGAATTTCGTGCAGCTGATCGCCCGGACGCACCGAATGCCATTCGGCCGGCTTGCGCATCAGCCCCATACCGTCGCCGGTCGGCGCGGCGATCTTCATCCATACCGCGAACAGGATCGCGCCCAGCGCCGCGAAACACCACGGCAGCCAGCGCAGCACCTTCCCGAACCCGTACTGCCGGGCGGGAATCAGCACCACCAGCATGGCGAGGATGACGTAGGTCGGCTTGCTCAGCGGCAGCGCCAGCGTCGCCGCCAACGCGGCCGCCACCTCCGGCTTCGTCAGCCGGGTGTCGAGGAAGACGCCCTTCACCACCAGGCACGACACCAGGACGGCCAGGGCGTTGGTGACGGTGTCGGCGGTGACCGTACCCGCCTGGAACAGGGCGATCGGCAGCACCGCGACCGTGAAGGCCAGCCACTGGATCCGGAACGTCCGCAACGCCCGCAGCGCGAATGCCACGATCACCAGATAGGCGAGCAATCCGGCCAGCCGGGTGAGCAGCACCGTATCGCCGACATCGAGCCCGACGGCCTGCGCCAGCCGAATGCCCACGGCCGCGGGCACATACGGCAGTGGGGAGTAGGCGGCGGTGTTGGTGAACCACATCTGCTTGGTCGCGGTCGTGGTCACCGGCGCAGAACCCAGCCGGTCGTAGGCGGTTTCGTCGGCGGCGAGCGGGGCCGGCTCGGTCGGGTGACGGTTGTAGTCGGTGAAGGCGTAGCCCATCAGCCCGTCGATACTCAACGGAATCTGGCCGCCGTAGGAGACGCCGCGGTCGTCGGTGATCCGTTCGGGGGTGAACCCGCCGTGCGCCACCTGATACGCGCGGCCGAACTGCGTGATCTCGTCATGTCCCCAGAACGGCGGCGTGATGGTCGCGAACACGATGCCGAAGACGCCCGCCACCAGGACGAACACGGCCGCGGCCGGTCCGAGGTGGCGTGCGACGGGGGACCAGGCGCGCCGGAGCGGACCGGCGGGCCGTCGCTCCTCGTCGGCCCGGCTGCTTCCGCGGCTCACCTCGTCGCGCGTCGGCTGCTCGGTATCGGGTTCACCGGTCACCTCGCCGGGGCCGGAGGACTGCCTGTCAGAGGCCTCCTTGTCGGCCTGGGTCGTCATCAGTGTGCCTGCCGGACCTGCTCGGGCGTTTCGACGCCGACGGCCGAATACCGCAGGTACATGAGGCGGGCGGCCTCGTGCCGGGACCGGCGGATGCCGTCGAGGATCAGACCGGCGGTCCACGCCAGGCTGCCCAGCAGCAGCAGCGTGAAGCCGAGGAACAGCGTCGGGAACCGCGGCACCTGGTGGATTTCGTAGAACTGGATCACGATCGGCACGATCAGAATGATCGAGATCAGCCAGGCCAGCGTCCCGAACAGCCCGTAGAACGCGACCGGGCGTTCGTGCCGGGCCAGGCCGAAGATCAGGCCCAGGATCTTGAATCCGTCGTGGTAGGTGCGCAGCTTGGATTCACTGCCCTCCGGCCGATCGCGGAATCCCACCCGCACCGAGGTCTGCGGCACCCGCAGATGCAGCGAATGCACGGTCAATTCGGTTTCGATCTCGAATTCGCGCGACACCGCGGGGAAACTCTTCACGAAGCGACGCGAGAACACCCGGTAGCCGGAGAGCATATCTTCGACGTTCTCGCCGAACACCTTGCCGACCACGCCGTTGAGCACGCGGTTACCGGCTTCGTGGCCCGCGCGGTACGCCTGCGTGCCCTCGTCCTCTTTCCGCACGCCGAGGACGTGGTCGTAGGGGCCGGACAGCAGCGCCTCGATCATCTTCGGAGCGGCGAAGGCGTCGTAGGTGTCGTCGCCGTCGATCATCAGGTAGACATCGGCCTCGATATCGGCGAACGCGCGCCGGACCACGTTGCCCTTGCCCTTGACGGTCTCGGTGCGCACGATCGCGCCCGCCTCGCGGGCACGTTCGGCGGTGGCGTCCGTGCTGCGGTTGTCGTAGACGTAGACGTCGATGCCCGGCACGGCAGCCTTGAGGTCCGTGACGACCTTGGCGACCGCAGCCTCCTCGTTGTGGCAGGGCACGACTGCGGCGATGCGAAGCTCGGTGGGGTTCACCCCGTCAATCCCTCATTTGATCGGCCGATGAAATACGGAACACCGGGAGGGTACAGGCCGGCGCCCGACCCGCGCCCGCTAACCCTCACTGTGTCGGCTGCGGGCCGGTGTGCCCGCCCCGACCTCGCGCCCTGTGCCTCCGCTGTGAGCCGCCCGAACACACCCCGACGAGCCGCACTCCCACCTGCGTCACGCGGTGGGGAACCCGGGTGCGGTACCGTCGCCGGGTGGCCAGCAGTGAGACGGCGACCGAACCGGTCGATCGAACCGGCGATAGCTTGCGACACAAGGTCGTCACCGCCTTGCGGCAGGGATCGGCCTTTCTGGTGGTCGGCGCGATCGGCTTTCTCGTCGACGCCGGAACCTACAACGTGCTGGTCTTCTGGGGCGGCGACGGCGTTCTGAATCAGGCGCCGCTGCTCGCCAAGATCATCTCGATTCTGGTGGCCACGGTGGTCACGTATTTCGGCAACAAATGGTGGACTTTCGCGCACAAGCAAGGCGGCAGTCCCGCTCGCGAATATCTGCTGTACACCGTTTTCAATGTGGTTGCCATCGGATTGCAGCTCGGGTGCCTCGGATTCTCCCGATATGTGTTGCACCTGTCCTCCCCGCTGGCGGACAACATCTCCGGCACCCTGATCGGCCAGATCGTGGCGGTGGTTTTCCGCTACTGGGCCTACGACACTTTCGTCTTCGCCGAGTCCCGCTCGGATCGGGATTTGCGGGACACCCGCACCCGGTCGGGCCGGTGATCGTGCTTCGCAATTGTCGATCACCGGCCCTCCGGTCGAACTCCGCGACATGAGACGGACATAATGGGTATCGCTCGCACCGAGCCCGCACTTGACCGCGCCCGCGCCGTATTCGGCGCAATCGGACACTGTTTACGAGGGATTCCACCATGGATCAGTCGGCTGGCCAGGCCGTGACCGCAACCGAGAACGCTCCGCGGATCGCCGAGCCCGCACCCGGCGCCCTGCGGACCGAGCACCGCGCCCCCGACCGCCTGGTTCTGGCCCGCGGCATCTTCACCGGCCCGGCGCCCAAGATCAGCGACGAACTGTATGCGGTGGTCAAGGGCAAATCGCATCGCGAACGGCTGTCGCTGCGGCTGGAAAAGGGCGCGCACGCCCACACCAACACCTATTTCGGCCGGTTCGCGGCCAGCTACTGGCAGCGCTGGACGACGGTGACCGAGGTCGAGGTCTCGATGCGGGTCGCGGTCGGCGACCGGGCCCGGATCCGGCTGGCCGCCTCCGATATCGCCGGGCACCGGCGCATCATCGACTCCGCGGACGTGGATTCCGACGGGACGGTCACCCTGCGGGCCCCGCTGGACCAGTACGTGGACGGCGGTGCGCTGTGGGTCGAATTCGATGCTGTCGGAGGCGAACTCGCGATCGGTGAGCTCACCTGGACCGCCGCCGCTCCGGACCGGGTCCGCCCGGTCGCGATCGCGATCTGCACCTTCAACCGGGCCGAGGACTGCGCGCACACGGTCGCCGCACTCGCCTCCGATCCGGAAGTGCTGGCCGCCATCGACGCGGTGTACGTGGTCGACCAGGGCACCGACCTGGTCTCGGACCGGGAGCTGTTCCAGCAGACGCAGCCGCTCTTCGGTGACAAACTGCGCTACATCCGGCAGCCGAATCTCGGCGGTGCGGGCGGATTCACCCGCGGGCTGTACGAGGTGTCGGCGGCGAACGAGCACGCCGACGTCATCCTGATGGACGACGACATCCTCTGCGAGCCCGAAACGGTGTTGCGGCTCAACGCCTTTGCCAATCTCACGGTGGAGCCGACGCTGGTCGGCGCGCAGATGTTGTTCCTGCTGAACCCCGACTATCTCAACGTCGGCGCCGAGGAGGTGCACCTGAACGAGCTGCGGCACGGTCAGAAGGTGCCCAAGGCGTTGCGCAACACCAGCATGCTCAAGCGCAATCAGGAGCGCCGCGTCGACGCCGGCTACAACGCCTGGTGGACCTGCCTGATCCCGGCCGAGGTGGTGGCCCGGATCGGACTGCCGCTGCCGATCTTCTTCCAGTGGGACGACGTCGAATACGGCGTCCGCGCCCGCGAGGCGGGATTCGTGACCGTGACGCTGCCGAATGCGGCGGTCTGGCACGCGGACTTCTACTGGAAGGATTTCGACGACTGGGCACGCTACTTCAGCATGCGCAATTCGCTCATCGTCAGCTCCATGCACACCGATCTCGATCCGAAGGCGGTGACCCGCAAGCTGTTCCGTGAGATCGCCGAATACCTGGTGGGTATGCAGTACGGCCTCGCGCACACCACGCTGCAGGGCATCGAGGACTTCCTGCAGGGCCCGAAGATCTTGCGCGACGGCGGAATTCAGGCTTTGGCCACCGCTCGCACCAGCCGCGCCGACTACGGCGAGACCAAGAAGCACGCGGCCGCGACCGCACCGGTCCGGCAGTCGGATGTCCAGCTCCGCCGCGCGGGCGGTGAACCGAGCCGTCCGCTGCTGGTGCTGGTCAAGCGCGCGATCCAGCAGTGGACCGGGCGTACCCAGCACGGCGTCGTGGCCGTCACCCGCGAGGATGCGCACTGGTGGCACCTGGCGCTGTTCGACCACGTCGTGGTCACCGACGCCTCCCAGTCCGGCGTGCGAATCCGGCAGCGCGACAAGGAGAAAGCGCGCGCCCTGCTGCTGCGCACCCTCCGAGTCCTGCGCCGGCTGCGCCGCGAACTTCCGGAGCTGAGCCGGCAGTACCGGGCGGCCGCGCCGGAACTGACCAGCCGCGAGAACTGGGAACGGCTGTACGGCATCTGATTCGCGTGCCCGCCCGGTACGTCACCGGGCGGGCCTCGGCGAATTCGCCGCGTTCAGCGGCCGAACGAGCCCGTCGGAGGCGGCGGTGGATTGTTGTCGACCACTGCGCCGAGATATCGGTACGAGGTCGGGTAGGTCGGCTCCGGAGGGTCCGGGACGAACCGCATCGGCGGCTGGTTCCAGGTGCCGTCGGGTTGCACTTCGGGCGGCGGGGTCTCCCAGTGGCCGGGGCCGCTCACCAGCGGGCATCCGTCGTTGATGCGGGCGTCGCCGTGCGGCGGCACCCACGCCGTGCCCCGGGCGGTGCCACCCATACCCGAGCACACCACCTCGGCATCCACCCGGTAGGTGTCGTCGTTGTCGTTGTGACAGCCGGCCCGGTCGCAGAACACACCGGGTGAGACCTCGACGGCCGATGCTCCGGCCGCGCCCCCGATCAGCGTGCTCGCGGCAACGGCCGATACGACCGCGACGCCGAAAATCCAGCGGTACCCCATCGCGAATCAACTCCCCTCGATATCGCTGCCGGGAACTCTACCCTGCACGGCCGAAAACCGTTGTGGCATTTTCGCACTCCTGTCGACAGCCCGACCCGAGCACCAACCTATCGGCGTCGGATCGGGCTGTCGGTAGTGGCAACACCACCGTGTTCGCGGAGTGCGGACCGGCTTACAGGAACAGGTCCGTGGTCAGCGGGCCGTCACCGGGGACTACGCGGTACTTGTCCAGATCGGTGATGCCGTGCGCGTTCAGCACCTCGTCGTCGATGAAGAAGTTGCCGGTGGTGTCCTTGGCGGGAGAGGTGAGGACCAGGTACGCGGCGTCGGCGTAGATGTCGGGGGTGCGGGAGGTCTGGACCATTTCCTCACCGCCGAGCAGGTTGCGGACCGCGGCGGTGGCGATCGTCGTGCGCGGCCACAGCGAGTTGACACCGATGCCGTACTTGCGCAGTTCCTCGGCCAAACCCAAAGTGGTGAGCGACATTCCGTACTTGGCGATGGTGTAACCCAGCGAGCTGCCCGCCCACTTCGGGTCCAGGTTCAGCGGCGGCGACAGGGTGAGAATGTGCGGGTTGCGGCCCGCCTCGGCGGATTCCCGCAATGCGGGGATGCTGGTCTTCGACAGCAGGAAACTGCCGCGGCAGTTGATGTCCTGCATCAGGTCGTACTTCTTCATCGACAGCGTTTCGGTCGGCGACAGATCGATCGCCGAGGCGTTGTTGACGACGATATCGATACCGCCGAACCGCTCCACGGTCTGACGCACGGCTTCGGCGACGCCCTCGTCGTCGCGCACATCGCCGACGAACTTGTGGACCCGACCGCCCGCGGCCTCGAGCTCCTCGGCCGCGGTGTGGATCGTGCCCGGCAGTTTCGGATGCGGCTGGTCGGTCTTGGCGATCAGCGTGATGTTCGCACCGTCGGCGGCGGCCCGCTTGGCGATCTCCAGGCCGATGCCGCGGCTGCCGCCCGACATGATCATGGTGCGGCCGGCCAGTGGCTTACCAGCTTCGGTCATATCCCTGCTCCCATCTGTGCGATCACCCCGGTCTCCATGATCGGCGATCCGAAGGAGCCGGGGTGCTGAACTACCCGATTCGCACAGTAGGGCACCGAGCGAGGCTATGCAACCAGTTGCATAGCCGGTCAGCGCCGATGGCGACGAGGATCACGTTCCTTGTACATTCGCCGCTGCGATTTGCTGATGTCGCGCCACACCCGCTCTCGTTCGGCTCGCAACCGCGCATCGCTGCGAGCGGCGAGCCGGTCGTTCTCGCGCTGCAGTTTGCGGTAACTGTCCAGTCGTCGCTGCGGCAGCTCGCCGGTTTCGAGGGCCCCGAGAATCGCGCATCCGGGTTCGGTGCGGTGTTCGCAGTCGGAGAATCGGCATTGCGCTGCCAGTGATTCGATATCGGTGAAGGTCCGGGCCAGACCCTGTTCGGCATCCCAGAGCCCGATCGCCCGGAGCCCCGGTGTGTCGATCAGAGTTCCGCCGCCGGGAATCGGCCGCAACTCGCGATGGACCGTGGTGTGCCGCCCGCGCTTGTCCGAGGCGCGAACCCCGTCCGTCGCGAAGACTTCCTCGCCCAGCATCGCATTCGCCAGGGTCGACTTGCCGGCGCCGGACGATCCGATCAGCGCGACCGTTCCGGCCGCCACCGCACGCAGCACATCCATACCGGCGCCGGTCGTTGCCGAGACGGCCAGCACCGCCGCATCCGGCGCGGCGGCACGCACCTCGGACAGGGAAATATCCGGCGACAGATCGCATTTCGTCAGCACCACCAGCGGCTGCGCGCCGGACTCCCAGACCAGGGCCAGCATCCGCTCGATGCGACCCAGGTCGATCTCACCGTCGGCGGCGACACAGATCGCGACGGTATCCACATTGGTGGCAAGCACCTGCGCGTCGGAACGTCCGGATACCGTCGCGCGCTGCAGAATCGTGCGGCGCGGCAACAACTTTCGTACCGTGAACGCCGGGCCGGCGGTGGTTTCGGCCGGTGTGACGGCGACCCAGTCACCGGTACACAGGCCGTTGATGTTGGTATCCGCCCGCGGACAGTCGGCGCGCGCGAGCCCGTCGGGCATCGCGACATCGCATTCACTGCGATCCATCCGGATCACGCGGGCCGGGACCCAGCCGGTATCGAGCAGTCCTGTGTACGCGGCGGAGAGGTCGGCGGTCCAGCCGTAAGGAATGAGACGGTCGTAATCGACCATGAGGGGAGACATCCTTCGTCGGGCACCGAGCCCGCGAAGGGCTCAGTGCATGGGGAGAAGAGTGGAAATACGTGCGGCGGAGCGCTTCTCGGTCCGATACCGGGCTCCGGCCGCGACAATCCGACTGTCGACGTTCACGTATTCCACCTCCTCGACCCTCTCGTGTCTCGCTACTCGGCTCGGTCGCGTGCGCGACCGGATGTACAAACGATGACAGCCCGCCGCGCGGGCCGCAACGTATTTTCCGGGCCTACGTCTTCCCGGGCTACGCGATCAGAGCGAGCAGGCGATCAGCAACTGCAGCAGGATGAACACCCCGACCACGCCGAGGCTGATGTAGGACACGATCGCCCCCGGCGCCGCCTGCGGCACCGGCCCGATCGCACCGTTGATGAAGGCGATAGCGGGCGATTTGTAATACACGTGGGTGCTGTGGCCCTCGGCGACCGGCACGGTCGTCTCGGCCGGTCCCATATCCCACAGCCACTTGGTCGCCACTCGCACGTGGTGCTGCCCGGGACCGACCGGAATGTGGGTTTGTCCCCACTTCGCCATCGGCACCTCCATGCCGTTGACGATGATCTTCGGGCCGGTCAGCGCGAGCAGGAATCCCAGCGGGAAGTACGAGGCGTCGACGACGATGCCCTGCGGTCCGGGCTGCGGCTGGAACTGCGCCGCCGGGCCGTAGGGCCCGTATTGGCCTTGCGGCGCAACGGGATTGGGCGCGCCGTAGGGCGCCGGCCCGCCGTTGAACTGCTGCTGACCGGGATACGGTTGCGCCCCGTACGGATTCGCCGGCGGCTGACCGTAGGGCTGCGGCGGAGCCGGGGGAGCGCCCCACCCCGGCGCCTGATGCGGCTGGGACACGTTGTGCGGCTGGGGAATAGGTGGCTGCGAGCCCGCCTGCGGCTGCGGATATCCCGGTGCGGCAACGGCTCCGCTACCGCCGTGCGGCGGCGGCGCGCCGTAGGGACCGTTCGGCTGCGGCGGGGGATACGGCTGTGCACCGTTCGGTTGGAATGGTTGCCCATAGGGTGGCTGCCCACCGTAGGGGTTGCTCACAGCCGTTACCTCCTCATGCGAAAAGCACTGATCTAACCGGGTTTATGGAACTGCTCGCGTCGCCCCAGACGCCGCAGTCGCAACCATTCTCGCAGACCGGCCGGATCTTTTTGCTGTACGAGGAAGAACCAGGAGAACCGCGCCCATTCCTGGGGTAGCAGTTTCCGCATCCCGGGCTGTGCCATCAAATAGCCACGGTTGCGGTAGGTGAAATAGCGTTTGACCGGATCGTCCGGATATTGGGTGTGCATGCGGCCGCCGAGAATCGGCTTGAATTCCGCCGACCCGTTCGGGTGCAGATACGCCGTCTGCAAACAGGTTCCGAACGGCAGGCCCGAGCGCACCAGCCGCCGGTGCACCTCCACCTCGTCGCCGCGCACGAACAGCCGCAGATCCGGCACGCCGATCACCTCGAGCGCCTCGGCGGAGATCAGGGCGCCGTTGAACAGCGACGCGATACCGGGCAGGAAGTCCTCGTCACCGAGTTCGGACCGCAGCCGCCGCCACACCACGCCGCGGCGCAGCGGAAACGCCAGCCGATCCGGATCGTCGATATCGGCCACTACCGGCGAGACCTCCGAAAGGCCGTGGCGCTCGGCGCAATCGAGCAACTTCTCGAGCACGTCCGGGCCCTCGGGGCGGCCGTCGTCGTCGGCCAGCCACACCCAGTCCGCGCCCATGGTCAGCGCGTGCAGCATGCCGAGGGCGAAGCCGCCCGCACCACCCAGGTTGTGTTCGGAACCCAGATAGGTGGATTCGATCGGCTGTTCTTCCACCAGCTCGCCGACCTCGGGCTCGTTGCCGTTGTCGATGACGATCAGATGGTCGATCGGGCGGGTCTGCGCGGCGAGCACTTTCAGCGATTCGCTCAGCAGTTCCCGGCGTTTGTGGGTCACGACCACCGCGATGATCCGGGCCACTCCGCTGTCCGCGGACGAGGCCGCCTGATCACTCATGTCCATATCCTTGTTCTCCGGGACATGCCCCCTCCGCGCTCGACCGCCCATGTCCGGGTCTGCGGCGGAGGTCATGCGGGATTGCGTTCGAGTTCGAGCTCACGCAGGATCTGCTTCACGTGATCGCCCGCCTCGGGGCCCTCGTACGCGCGGACCACATCCTCGATATCACCCTGCATGCGCAGCGTGCCGTGGTCGATCCACATTGCGGTATCGCACAATTGGGCCAGGAATTCGTTGGAATGACTGCAGAACACCAGGATTCCGGAGCGCGCCACCAGATCGCGCAGCCGGTTGCGGGCCTTCTTCATGAATTCCGCGTCGACCGCGCCGATACCTTCGTCCAGCAGCAGGATCTCCGGATCGATCGAGGTCACCACGCCCATCGCCAGCCGCACCCGCATACCCGTGGAATAGGTGCGCAGCGGCATGTTCAGGTATTCACCGAGTTCGGTGAAGTCGGCGATCTCGTCGACTTTGGCGAGCATCTGCTTGCGGGTCTGACCGAGGAACAGCCCGCGGATGATGATGTTCTCGTAGCCGGAGATCTCCGGATCCATACCGACGCCGAGGTCGAACACCGGCGCCACCCGGCCACGCACGCGCGCAGTGCCGCGGGTGGGCTCGTAGATTCCCGAGAGCAGCCGCAGCAGCGTCGACTTCCCGGCGCCGTTGTGGCCCACCAGGCCGACCCGGTCACCCTCCTTCAGCGACAGCGTGATGTCGCGCAGGGCCTCGACCACGACCACATCGGACTGATTGCGCCCGATGGATCCGCCGGCCTTGCCCAGGAACGCCTTCTTCAGCGACCGTGACTTGGCGTCGAAGATGGGAAACTCCACCCACGCCTGGTGGGTTTCGATGCTTACTCCGGTCATAACGTCCTCTACACCCAGTACGGCACGCGGGAACGGTATTGCTTCAACGCCAGGATCGCCACCGCCCAGCCGACCACGGTGATCACACCGACGACCAGCCACGACCGCACCTGCACCGGATCGCCGAGCAGGGGTGCGCGCACGATCTCGAGATAGTGGTAGGTCGGCACCAGCTCGACCAGCTTGGCCCGCTCGCTCACCGCCCCGCCCTGGTCGTGCAGCGACTTCGTGGTCCACATGACCGGAGTCAGCACGAACAGCATCAGAGTCATGCTGCCCAGAATCGGGGCGATGTCGCGATAGCGGGTGGAGAAGATGCCGAAGACGATCGATACCCACGCCGAATTCAGGAACACCAGCGCGATCGCCGGAATCGCCAGCAGCACGGACCAGTCCAGATGTTCCCAGACGCCGAAGGCCACCAGCATGACCAGATAGATCACGATGTTGTGGGCGAAGAACAGGAACTGCCGCCACACCAGCCGATAGACGTGCACGCTCAGCGCCGAGGGCAGCTGTTTGATCAGCCCCTCGTTGGCGATGAACACGTCCGAGCCCTCGAGGATGCTGGCGTTGATCACGTTCCAGACGATCAGGCCGACGGTGACATACGGCAGATACGTCCACAGGTCCTGATTCAGGATCGCCGCGTAGAGGACACCCATCGCGGCCGCCTGCACGCCGGTGGCGATG
The DNA here is from genome assembly GCF_001665865.1 of Nocardia sp. 852002-20019_SCH5090214. Taxonomy (NCBI): domain Bacteria; kingdom Bacillati; phylum Actinomycetota; class Actinomycetes; order Mycobacteriales; family Nocardiaceae; genus Nocardia; species Nocardia sp. 852002-20019_SCH5090214. The sequence continues at coordinate 13,048 of NZ_LZMK01000334.1, forward strand.
GTGATCCAGAACGGGCCGATCACCGATCGCCGGTAGCGCTGCTTGATGTCCTGCCAACCCAGCTGTAGCCACAGCTCACGCTGAGTGAACCCCTCGCGGAGGTCTTTGAAGGCCCGCGGGAATGTTTGCGCATCCGACATCAGGGGCACCGTGGCGTCGGCCGGGCGTTCGGCTGTGGCCGAATCGGCAGGGGCAGCTGCTGGCACAGTGCACGACTGTAGCGCAGAGCCGATCCCCGCCGGTGGGGGCACGAGCCTATCCGATGATCAGCGGTGTTCAGAGGTACTGACCGCCTCCGGTGACCGATCCACCCTGTCCGCCCTCGCGCGGGATGTGCGCACCCGGCGGCAGAGCGTGACGCATCTGCTCGAGCTGTGCGCGGGCCGCCATCTGCTGAGCGAACAGCGCGGTCTGAATACCGTGGAACAGACCCTCCAGCCAGCCGACCAGCTGGGCCTGGGCGATTCGCAGTTCCGCGTCGGACGGCACGGACTCCTCGCTGAACGGCAGCGCGAGCCGCTCGAGTTCGTCGCGCAGCTCGGGGGAGAGACCCTGCTCGAGCTCGTGCACCGAGGTCGTGTGGATCTCTTTGAGCCGGTTGCGGCTGGCATCGTCCAGCGGAGCCGCGCGTACCTCCTCGAGCAGCTGCTTGATCATGGTGCCGATCCGCATCACCTTCGCGGGCTGCTCGACCATATCGGCGAGCGACTCCTCGCCGCCGGTCTGCGCACCCTCGGCGGCGGTCTCGCCCTCGCCGACCACCTGCCCGGCGAACGGCGCCTCACCCTGGGCGCCGGCCGGAATGACCAGCGGCCGCCCCTCGGGTCCGATCACCACGATGGAATCCGGTGCTCCGTCCGATTGCGTCATGGCATCCATGATGTCTGCTTCCCGCGCCGAGCGCTAAGTGAACGACGCATCGCCCGGTGGGGGCCCGGTGCCGGAACGGGGTATGCGGTCCGATTTCGGGCGGAAGTATTCTGTTGCGGTTCTGTCCGCCTCGTGTGTGGTTCGGTTTGTGAAAGTCGGTTGCCATGTCGCGTGATATCGCATTGGGTCGGCGCACGGTTCCGCCGACTTGCCCGCTGCCCTTAGAGTGGCCAGCATGACTTACGACGTCGCGAGGGTTCGGGGGTTGATACCGTCCCTGGGCGACGGCTGGATCCATCTGGACCCCCAGGCAGGGATGCTGGTCCCGGATTCGGTATCGCGCGCCGTGTCAACCGGTTTCCGGACCTCTGCTTTTTCGCATACCAATCGTCATGCCGCCGCGCGCCGCAGTGGTGCCATTCTCGACGCGGCCCGGGAGGCGGTCGCCGATCTCGTCGGCGGCGATCCGGCGGGTGTCGTCCTCGGCCCGGACCGGGCCGTCCTGCTGGCATGGCTGGCCGAATCGCTGAGCTCGCGGCTCGGGCTCGGCACCGGCATCGTGCTCTCGCGCCTGGACGACGAGGCCAATGTGGCCCCGTGGCTGCGCATCGCCAACCGCTACGGCGCCCATGTGCGCTGGGCCGAGGTGGAGATCGAAACCTGCGAGATGCCGGCCTGGCAGTTCGAGGAACTGATCGGCCCGACCGCGCGACTGGTCGCCGTCACCGCCGCCTCGCCGATCGTCGGTTCCGCGCCCGCGGTCCGGGTCGCCGCCGACCGGGTGCACGAGGTGGGCGGACTGCTGGTGGCCGACTGCTTCGGCGCGGCGCCCTATGCCCTGATCGACATCGACGAACTCAACGCCGACGTCGTCGCTGTCTCCGCGCCGGCCTGGGGTGGTCCGCAGATCGGCGCGCTGGTGTTCCGTGATCCGGCATTCCTGGATCGCATTCCCTCGATGTCGCTCAATCCCTACGCCAAGGGCGCCGAGCGGCTCGAGGTCGGCGGACATCAGTACGCGTTGCTGGCGGGGCTGACCACCTCCATCGACTATCTCGCCGGACTGGACGAACAGGCCACCGGTAGCCGCCGGGAGCGGCTGGAGATCTCGATCACCTCGCTGCAGGACTATCACGACCAGCTGTTCGAACATCTCATGGAGGTGCTCGACGCGGTCCCGGATCTGACCGTGATCGGCCGTGCTTCCACCCGCATTCCCACGGTCAGCTTCACCATCGCGGGGATGCAGGCGGAGAAGATCTCCGCCGAGCTCGCCGATCACCGCATCGGCACGGTCAGCGGCGCACACGGCGGCAGCCGCCTGCTCGACGCGCTGGGCGTCAACGACGAGGGCGGCGCGGTCACCCTCGGATTGGCGCCCTACACAACGAAATTCGAGATCGAACAGCTCGGCCGGGCGCTGAACTCGCTGGAGAAGTAGGCGGCCGTCCGGCGCACGGTCGCCGACGGGCACAGCGGGCGTTCACGCCTCGTCGATGCGCAGGATCACCTTGCCGACGGTCTCGGCCGAATCGAGCAGTTCGTGGGCGTGCGCCGCCTCCGTGACCGGGACCTCGGCATGTACCACCGGTACCACCGCGCCCTCCGCGATCAGCGGCCACAGATGGCGCCGCAACTCCGCGATGATCTCGGCCTTACTCGACCGCCCGGTGCCCGGCCGCTTACGCAGATTGGTGGCATGGATGGTGCCGCGCTTCCCGAGCAGCTCCGCCAGATTCAGCTCGCCCTTCGCTCCGCCCTGCATGCCGATCACGCACAGCTGCCCGTCCTCGGCGAGGGCGGTCACGTTGCGCGGCAGGTATTTCGCGCCCATATTGTCGAGAATGATATCGGCGCCACCCAATTCGCCGACGACTTCCACGAAATCCTGTTCGCGATAATTGATTCCGATGCTCGCACCCAATTCGGCGCAGCGATCCAATTTGTATTGCGAACCGGCGGTCACCGCGACGCGCGCACCGCGATTCACCGCGACCTGGATGGCATGGGTGCCGATCCCGCTACCGCCGCCGTGGACGAGTAACAGTTGGCCGGCGTGCAATCCGGCGCGCATCACCAGATTCGACCACACGGTGGCGGCCACCTCTGGAAGTGCCGCTGCCGCAGCCAGATCCAGGCCCTCGGGCACCGGCAGCACCTGACTCGCGGCGACCACCACGCGCTGGGCGTAGCCACCGCCGGACAGCAGCGCGCACACCCGCTCGCCCGGCCGCAGATCCCGTACGCCCTCGCCGATCTCGGCCACGACGCCCGACACTTCGAGGCCCAGAATGTCGCTCGCGCCGGGGGGAGGCGGATAGAAACCCTGGCGCTGCAACAGATCCGCGCGATTGACCCCGGCCGCCACGACGTCGATCGCCACCTCGCCCGGCCCGGGCGGCGGCAGATCCGGCACCTCCGCCCAGCGGATCACCTCGGGTCCACCGAAACCGTCCAATGTCACCGCGTACATACCCCGACTCTATGTGCTCGCCGCGCTGGAACGGGTGCGGCTGTGGATCCGATTCGGGTGATCTTGTCCGCAAGTCGCTGACCAGGCGACATTGCTTCCATTCGGGCCCAATAGAATGGCGCCATGGCTTACGAACCGAGTGGTCACCCGGCATCGCCGCCGTGGTTGAGCTCGGCACAGCAGCGGGCGTGGCGCGCCTTCATGGACGGGCACCAGCGTCTGATGGTGGAACTCAACCGCCAGCTCCAGGCCGACAGCGATATGAGCCTGCCCGAATACCGCATCCTGGTGATGCTCTCCGAGGCTCCGGGCGGATCGCTGCGGATGAGCGATCTCGCCGACGGCGTGCTCTCCTCGCGCAGCCGCCTCACCCACCAGATCCGCCGCATGGAGGACCAGGGCATGGTCCGCCGCACCAGCTGCGAAGAGGACGGCCGCGGCGTCCGCGCCCACCTCACCGAGGAAGGTATGCGCCGCCTGCGCGCCGCCGCCCCCGGCCACGTAGCCGCGGTCCGCCGCACCTTCGTCGACCTGCTCAGCCCCGAAGAACTCACCGCCATCGGTGACGCGTTCGACCGAGTGAACACCAAAACCGACCCCCGCCGGAGTTGAGCTGACGCGCGGCGCACATCCGCGTGCCGAGTGAATCCCCACCGATACCCGCATTCGAATCGAGTCGCCCGCCGGCGTTCCGGTCGACGAAGCCGGCGGGTAACGCTCCTGTCGGCGCACCCGATCGAACTGCCGTACCCGCTGTGGGAACGATTCCGATTTCGATTGGATTGGGGGACGGCCCGGCCCGATGAGCACTCACCGAAAGCACGGCACAGCACCGATTTTGATCCTGGTTCCCGCAGTCGCGGGGATGTATCTGGCAGCTGGTTGCGCACTACCCGATCCGCCCGCGGCCACCGGAACCACGAGCACGACGACCCTGTCGACACCACCGACCACCGCATCGACACCACCGACCACTGTGTGGACGCCGATGCGCACACTCAGCACGCCGACCACCACCGTCGCGCCGACCACGATCGAGCCTGTTGCCGACGACTACGCCGCGGTGTGTGCCGACGCTGTCAGCGGGGTCCGTGTCGACGACACCGAGTGCGACGATGCGACGGAAACCTACGTCGGTGACGATGCCACCGCCGCCGAGTACGCCGCGGCCGGCCTCGCGGGCGGTGCCGTGGGTGCTGCCATGTGGTACTACTACTCGACCCGCAATCGGGTGGTCGCCCCCGCGGTCGGTGCTCGCGTCGCGGGCGGTAGTTACGCCACCCCGCTCCCGAGCCTCGCCCGCACCCCCGCCATCTACCGCTCCGGCAGCATCGACCGCAGCGGTGGAGCGATCACCGGCAGCACCATCCATCGGGGCGGCCTCGGACACCGAGATCACAGCGGCTCTTAGCGGAATTGATCAGCGACGTTGGTCCCGCGAAAGTCCTCGCTACCACCGCGACAGTCATGTCGCTCGGCGCCGTGGCGGCGCCCATCGCCTCCGCCGACAGCGCTTCCGATACCACGGCGAAACCGATCGCCATCTGCATCACCATTCCGTTGCCCGGGTCCGCCGATTGGGTGTGGTGCTTCTGAACCTGGGGCCGGCCGTTCGAATCGAGACCGGAAACGACTGTGGCGCCGACCGATACGCCGGTCGGCGCATATTCGTGGCTGAGGCGGCCGCGGAATCGCGGTGTCGGTCAGAGACGTGTCGCGGTGCGGACGAGGTCGGCGACGGCCTTGGATCTGCTGTGTGGCGGCCAGGCGATGACGGTCGTGACCGCCGGTGCGTCCGGCACCGGCACGATCGCGTGATCGTCGCGTAGGTGAGTTCGGACCGACTCGGGCATGACCGCGCAGGTTCGTCCGAGCGCGATCAGCTGGGCCAATTGGGTGTGGTCGCGAACCTTCGGACCGGGGCCGTCGGGATAGCTTCCGTCCTGCCGGGGCCAGCGCGGCAGGGGCAGATCCGTCAGGGTGGCGACCTCGGCCGACGACAGGTGGGGCCGGTGGGCGAGGGGGTGGCCCGCGGGCAGGACCAGAACCTGTTGTTCGGTGTGCAGATCCTCGGTGTCGAGTCCGGCGGTCGTGTCGAAGGGCCGGTGGAGCAGTGCGACGTCGGCACGGCCGTCGCGCAGCAGCGCCTCCTGCTCGCCGGGCCCGCACAGCAGCACCTCGACAGCGACAGCGCCCGGTTCGGCAGCGTAGGCGTCCAGCAACTTCGACAGCAGTTCGCTGGACGCTCCGGCCTTCGTGGCCAGCACCACGCCGGGCCGACCGGCCGCGCGGCGGGTGCGGCGCTCCGCGGCGTCGACCGCGGCGAGCGCGGCACGAGCCTCCCGCAAGAGCACCGCCCCGGCCTCGGTCAGGGCGATCGAGCGAGTGGTGCGGTGCAGCAGAACCACGCCGAGCCGCCGTTCGAGCTGTCGGATCGCCCGTGACAGCGGTGGTTGCGCCATGGCGAGTCGCTGTGCCGCTCGCCCGAAATGCAACTCCTCGGCGACGGCGACGAAGTATCGCAACTCCCGCGTCTCCACCACGTCATCGTATCCGGCATTGATACCCGTGCGGTATCAGCGGCCACCCGATCGGTGTTGGACCCGCCACCCCCGACCGAACCAGGATCGACGGTATGAGTGAACAGACGATCGCGCTGGTGACGGGTGCGAACAAGGGAATCGGATACGAGATCGCGGCGGGGCTGGGCGCCCTCGGCTGGCGAATCGGTGTGGGCGCGCGCGACGCACAACGCCGCGACACGGCGGTGGAGAAGCTCCGCGCGGACGGGATCGATGCCTTCGGCGTTCCGCTCGACGTGACCGACGACGCGAGCGTGGCCGCCGCGGCGGACCTGATCGCCGACCGCGCCGGCGGGCTCGACGTCCTGGTCAACAACGCCGCGATCACCGGCGGCATGCCCCAGACACCCACCACCGTCGATCCCGCGACCGTGCGTGAGGCTGTGGAAACCAACGTGATCGGAGTCATCCGCGTCACCAACGCGATGCTGCCCATGCTGCGGCGTTCGGCAGCACCGAGGATCGTGAACATGTCCAGCAGCGTCGGCTCGCTCACGCTGCAGACCACGCCCGGCGCGGACACCGGCCCGATCTCCGCTGCCTACGCGGCGTCGAAGACCTTCCTGAACGCGGTCACCGTCCAATACGTCAAGGAACTCGCCGACACCGACATCCTGATCAACTCCGGCTGCCCCGGTTACACCGCCACCGACCTCAACGGCTTCCGCGGCGTCCGAACCCCCCAACAGGGCGCCGCGATCGCGATCCACCTCGCCACCCTGCCCGACGACGGACCGACCGGCGGATTCTTCTCCGACGCCGGAACAGTCCCCTGGTGACAGCCCCTTCACCTGCGGTGGGTGTGGGATTTGAACCCACGGTGGCGTGAACCACGACGGTTTTCAAGACCGTTCCCTTAGGCCGCTCGGGCAACCCACCTCGTTCCGGGCGCGCCGGAACGGTGTCTCAGCCTACTGGCGCGAGTGCGGGGATGCCGAATCGGTGCGGAGCGTCGGAAGACTCGCCGGAGATCGGGCCGTCGTGGGTTTTCGACGCCTCGCACGACCTCTGGCAGGATGGCGGCCATGGTTCGTCGCCGGATACGGCGTCGGCTGTCCGGCGCTACCATCGCCGCACTCCTGATGAGTGGGGCGATCTGGGGAGCGCCGTCGATTGCCGCCGCGCCCGCGCCCCCGGCCGATTCGGGTTCCGCCGAGGGGCCGCCTCCGGCGCTGGACGATCCCCGTCCGGCCACCGCGTCGATCGACCACATCGAACCGATCAACGATCGCTGGCTGCGGGTTTTCGTGGACTCCCCGGCCATGGGACGCACGGTGCAGGTGCAGGTGCTGCTACCGGCCGATCGCAGCCATCCGCGCCCGACCGTCTATCTGCTCGACGGGCGTAGCGCGAGCAACCAGTACAACAACTGGACCGAGCGGGGTGGCGCGGTGCAGTTCTTCGCCGACAAGGACGTCAACGTGGTCCTCACGATCGGCGGCCCGGCGGGGTACTACACGGATTGGCAGCATCCGGATCCGGTGCTCGGCACCAACAAGTGGGAGACGTTTCTCACTCGGGAACTGCCGCCGTTGATGGACGCGACCTTCGAAGGCAACGGCCGCGATGCCGTGGAGGGCGTCTCGATGGGGGCGGAGGCCGCGATGATGCTGGCGATACGCAACCCGCAGGCCTATCTCGCTGTCGCCGCCCACAGTGGTTGTTATGCGATGGGTTCGGATTTCGGGCAGGCGCAGGCGCGGGCCGTGGTGCGCACCTACGGTGGCGATCCGGACAACATGTTCGGCAAGCAGGAAGATCCCGACTGGCTCGCCCACGACGTGATGATGCACGCCGACACCCTGCGCGGTAAGGCGATCTTCCTGTCCGCCGGCTCCGGTGTGCCGGGGCCCTACGACGGTCCGGGCAATCCGGAAGCGTTCTCGACGATCGGATTCGGTGGCCCGCTCGAGGCCGGCGCCAACGCTTGCACGATGGCGCTCGCGGATCGGCTGGAGCGCATGCAGATCCCGGCGGATGTCGATCTGCGTCCGGTGGGCACGCATTCCTGGCCGTACTGGAAGGACGAGCTGCCGAGGGCGTGGCCGACGCTGGCGGGAGCCCTCGGCGTGCGCTGACCGCCGCGGAGCCGGTTCAGCCGGCGAAGCGCGCGACGGTGTCCGGTGCGGTGGCGAAACTCAGGAACCGATCGTTCTCGTGCGGATCGCCCGCGGTGATCCGCACCCCGTCGGCGCCGTAGGGCCGCACCAGAACTCCGGCTTCGGCACTGGCCGCGCCGAACTCCGCGCTGTGCTCGCCCAGCGGCAGCCAGACGAAGTTGGCCTGGCTCGGCGGTACCCGGTATCCGGCCGCCAGCAGCGCCTCGCGCATACGTTCCCGCTCGGCCACCACATGATCGGTGCGGTCGAGCAGTTCGTGCCGCGCCTGCAGGCAGGCGATGGCCGCGGCCTGTGCCAGCCGATTCACGCTGAACGGAATGTGCACCTTCATCAGCGCGGTGATCAGTTCCGGATCGCCGACGGCGTAACCGACCCGCAGCCCCGCCAGCCCGTATGCCTTCGAAAAGGTGCGCAGCACAACGACATTCGCGCGCCCTCGGCCGATCTGGACGCCGTCGGCCCGATCGTCGGCGGGCTGGCGCAGATATTCGAAGTACGCCTCGTCGAGCACCACCAGCACGTCGTCGGGGACCGCGTCGAGGAAGCGGGTCAATTCGGCACGGCCGTACGCCGTTCCGGTCGGGTTGTTCGGATTGCAGACGAAGACGAGCCGGGTCCGCTCGGTGATCGCCGCCGCCATCGCATCCAGATCGTGTGCGAATTCGTCGTTCAGCGGCACCGGCACGGCAGTCGCGTTGCCGACCTGCGTGACGATCGGATACGCCTCGAACGAGCGCCAGGCGAACACCACCTCGTCGGCGGGGGAGGCGCACGTGATCTGGACCAGTTCCTGGCACAGCGCGACGCTGCCGCAGCCGATCGCGACATTCTCGACCGCGACGTCGTGGAACTCGGCGACGGCTGCTCGAAGTTCGCCGGAGGAGTTGTCCGGGTACCGGTTGATGAGTTCGGCAGCCTCGGCGATCACCTTGGCCACGCTCGGGAGCGGCCCCTGGGTGGTTTCGTTGCTGGCCAGTTTCACGGCGCCCGGATGACTGCGACCCGGAGCGTAGGCCGGAATGGACTCGAGGTCCGGACGAATACGAGCACTCACCCCAACACCTTAATTCCTCGCACGTCGCGGCGGCTCGCCGCGGTTGTCCGGGAGGGCCCGGCGGTCCGTCTGCGGGTCCGAACCGGCTGGGCGGTATGTCGGAAAATTTTCCGAGGAATGGGTACTTCCGTGCAACTTCTCCCGAATGTAACGGATGCGAACTACCCTGGTTTCATGTCGGGCATCTATCGAGATGAAGCACCATTGCGCGACAGCGGGCAGGTGGTCGACGGCGCTCCGGGCCCGGCGGCCGGAGGTCGGGTGCCCATCACGGTGATCGAGCCGGAGGGTTACGCGCGCGGCGGCATCGTCGTACTCCACGAGTCCCGTCAGTTTGCCGATGTATTGCTGGAAATGATGAAATCGCTGGCCGGTGAAGGCTGGATCATGGTGGCGCCCAATCTGTTCCACCGCTTCGATCGGCAGAAGGGTCACGGGGACGGCGCCGGGACGGTCAACGACCGCGATCTCGCCGCCGTCGGGGCGCGGGTCTCCGACGGGCCGGGTGCGGTCGCCACCGCCGTCGCGGGCGGCGCGGAGGTCGAGCAGGTGTTCGGCGCGGATCTGTTCGCCGATTTCGATGCCTGCTTCGACTGGCTGGTCGGCCGGGGTGTGTACGCCGACACCGTCGGCGTGCTGGGTTTCGACAACGCCGGCACCGCCGCACTGCTGGTCGCCACGAACCGTCCCATCGGTGCGGCCGTGAGCGTCGCCGCACCCGGCATCATGGAGCCGCTGACCGCGGAGGCGACGGCACTGGTGGACGCCGCCCCGCAGTTGCAGGCCCCCTGGCTCGGTCTCTACGGCAACGACGATCCCGTCAACCCGGCCGATCACGTGGAACGCCTGCGTGACGCGGCGGCGCGCGCCGCGGTGGCCACCCTGGTGGTCAGCTACCCCGGCTTGCATCACCGCCCGGACCATCCCGGATTCGACATGGCCGACTTCGAGCAGCTGCCCGAGGACGAGAAGCGGCTCCTGATCGACGCACAGACCAGAATCTTCGATTGGTTCGACAGTCACCTGCGTTGACCAGCCGTTTTGCGTCCTGACCGGTTGCTCTGTACTCTTGCCTCTCGGCGGTTCGAAAGGACCGGCGCCCTCGAAAGAAGGCTCCAGGAGGCGTGCCAGAGCGGCCGAATGGGACTCACTGCTAATGAGTTGTCCCTTCACGGGGACCGGAGGTTCAAATCCTCTCGCCTCCGCCACGCCCGGGTAACCGGGCACACAACTGAACAGGACCTGCGCCCGTAGCTCAACGGATAGAGCATCTGACTACGGATCAGAAGGTTGGGAGTTCGAGTCTCTCCGGGCGCGCAGGAAAGAGCCCCCGAGCTGCATCAGCAGATCGGGGGCTCTTTCCTTCCAAGATCATCGGGGTGAAATCCCTCACTTTCCCCTTACATTCGGATCCGTACTTTCCTTCGCGTACCGGTCGAGGACCTCGCGAACGTCCGGTCCGTGCGTGCGCCGTTCGACGTAGTGATGTTCGGTCGTCGCCAGCTGAGCGTGAGACAGCTGGGCCTGCGCCTGCTCGACTCCGAGCCCGTCACGGATCACCGTTCCGACAGTGCGCCGCAACGAGTACGGAGTGATCCATTTCAGATCCTCGGGCAACGCGGCACGCAGAGATCGCCGGAGGTTGTTGAGGCTCATCCACCCGCCATCACGATTCGGGAAGACCGGCTTGTCCGCGAGAGTCTCCAGCGATTCGAGATCCTTGCTCGCTTCACCGAGCAGCTTGGCCAGAGCTTGGACAGCCAGAGCGGGCAATACGACTGTGTGATCGGGCGCGTCACCTTTCCGCGAATCCTGCCGACGCAACGACTGACCTTTGACCTTGCCGTGATCGATCATCGTGCCCGCGACCGTCATGACCGGCGGATCGGACAGCAAATCGACATCCGACCAGCGAAGACCGAGAACCTCATTCGGCCGGCACCCGGTCGAGCCCATCACATCCACGAATGGAGGCAGCAGGCGTCCGGGAGGTGGACCGGAAACGTGTTCACGTTTGGTGTACGCGAGCACCGCCGCGCGAACTCTCGCGAACTCGTCCACGGTCAAAGCGCGTACCGGCGTCTTCTTCCTCGTATCCCGCGACGTTTCACGGAGCGGATTGACTGCCAGCACGTCATGCCGGACAGCCATCGCGAACATGCCGGTGAGTGCCACCCGGAGAAACTTGGCCTGACTCGCGGCCGACTCAGCCACGATCCCGAGGTGGCTCTCCGCGCGACTGGTCGGGAATTCTCGGACCCGCAGTTCACCGATCTGCTTGACGCCGTGCTTGTCCCAAGCTCGCTGGTACTTGTCGACGCTCTGACCCTTCAGCCCAGCTTTCTCCTTGCTCGCGATCCACAATGCGAACAACTCAGCGAGCGTCGTACGTTCCGTTATCACCGTGCTCGCAGAGGGCGAGGTTCGGGTTTTCAAGTGCCGCTGAAGATTCCGCCGGGCATCTTCTTCGCTTCGCCCACTGCGCTCGACCTGGCGGCGCTTCCCGTCCTGATCACGAACGTAGGTGCTCGCGGTGAACTTCTCCGGCCCGGTCTGAGTGACGGAGATCTTGCCCCACTCGCCGGGGGCCATCCGCTGTCTGGGCATGACGCTATGCCGCCCGGTCCAGAGCGTCGATGTAATCGGCCACCGCCTGTTCGCTGACAAACCGGCGCCGCCCGACCTTCACCGAGCGCAGCTCACCGGAGCCGATCAGTTCGTAGTACTTGCTGTGCCCGATCGGGATGAGCTTGCGAACTTCCGCCTCGTTCAGAAGCTTGGACATGAAAACCCCTCCTATGCTGCGTTGTCGATGGCCGAACCTTGTTGTGTGCCGGGTGGTCCCGCTGCCAGGCGAGCGTTTTCGTATTGGGCCCGCCATTTGATCCGTTGAGCGATCGAGGCCATGACCAGGTGCTCGCGAGGTGGCACGTTCTTGTCTCCCGGCTCGACCGGTTTGACGATCAGCCGGGACGTATCGGGTTTCTGGATGCCGACCTGGGCGAGAAGTTGCCGAACAAACTCGGCGCGGTCGGCCTTGTGATCCGGGAGGGTCTTTCCGGTCCAGCGGCGCGAGACCAGCACACGGCGACCGCGCAGGCCGAGGGTGTCTCGGCGGTGGGCTTTGCCCTTGCAACGACCCGGCTGGGTCTTGTCGGTGGCACCCTTCGGATTGATGCCGTAGCGCAGCCAGACACCGCAGTTAGGTGAGCAGGGTGTCTTGCACAGTTCCGCGTGGAGCCGGTCGTAGTGATCGGCGGCGCGAGCGGACTGGGGCTCGATCACCTCAGCGATGGACTTGGTGAGGTATTTGGTCAGGTAGCCGACATGCCGGGATGCTTCCTCACTGCCCCCGAGCACGCCCCTGATGTCCTTCGGGTCGATCTGTTCGCCGAAGGTCACCACGTGGGCCGGTTCGAGGTCGTCGACCGTATCGAGCATGTCCATCGCTTCGTCCCACGAGGGCAGCGGCTCTCCGTTGTCGGGGTCGACGAATCGGCCGGCTGTGTAGTCCCAGACCGGCATGTGTCCATCGGTGTACTGCTCGTTGTCCGGGTCGAAGTGCGGCCACCACACCTGGTGATAGGTCGCGGCCGCGATCTGGAGAATCAAAGCCCGTGGATCGGTGCCGCGCACAGCCATGTGAATATGCGGTGCCCCGCGCTTCTGCGGTTCCACAGTGGCGAAGTACTGGATATCGCGGCCGGTAGCGCGCCGGTAGTTCTGTACGAACCGGTCGAACAGCGCTGGGAAGAACACGATGTCCCGGGCAGCACGCCGGTAGTCGTAGCTATCGGGATCGGCGGCCGATCCATCCGAGCACGGTTTGCCGTCCGCGTTGGTGGCACCGTCACGATTGATTTTTCCGTAGGAGTCCAGGGTGAGCGTGATGAACATCGAGGGCCGGTACTTGCCCGCGTACTGACGGCCGATCGTGGCCTTGTCGATCTTCTTGCGTGGCAGATCGGGGACGTCCTGGCGACGTCGAGTGGACCGTTTGCGCTCCGATTTCGGCTCGGGATCGAGAGCCGGAAGACGCCCGCGCACACCGGTTTCGCGCAGATCCGCATCCACGTCCGCGACCACTTCGCGGATACCGTCCATCATGTCCTGGTCGCCGGATGCCTTGGCTTCCTGATAGTTGGTCATCAGGCTTGCGCGGGTCTCGACCAGCTCCAGTTGGTGTTGGGTGGGGTCGCGTTTGATGTCGACGGGTTCGGTTTCGATGTGCCAGCCTTCGTGGGCTTGCTGCATCCGCAGGGAGCGAGCCTTGGCCGCGCACGACGGGCACACACTTTCCAGCGTCGATTTGCACGGGGCGCCAACATATTTCGTATCCCCGGTATCGGGGTCATAGGTGTACATCGGGATCGGGCGTCGGCACTCGCCGTGTTTGTCGGCGGCGGCCTGGGCGATCTCGTGCAGGTTCGGAATCGAGCGGCGATCGGCGGCGGTGCCCCGGACAGGGCCGAGGGAGGCCGGATCGGTGTCAGGCTGTTGGTCTGTCATGGTTTGGCCTCCCTCGAGGTTGATGGGTTTCACGCGACGTCTCCGCCTTCCTGACGTGGCAGCCCGCCCAGTCCGCCGGGGATGTGTGCGAACGGGGCCGAAATCGGCTTAGCGAGCGAATCAGCGCGCCGGAACGCCAGTTCCACGCGAGCCGGGCCGGTGATGCTGACGCGGCATTCCTGCGCCCCGAACGCATGCGCCAGATGGGCGGTGCGGTTGGCCCAGTCGTCGGGGCATTGACCGGGCAGCATCGCGACTCGCACGGTGTCGATGGCCTTCCCGATGTCGATGCCCAGCAGCCGCGGAATCTTCACCGCCGCGCCGAGGTCGTCACGGGCCGACAGGCTGCAATCGTCCATCCGTGACGACCACTGCCGCCGATATCGGAACCAGGTCAGGAACCGCGAGCGGACACGGCGAGTGATCCAGCGGGAGAACGATTTCGGGGCCTTCACCCGCCACAGCCCCAGGGCAGCCACGATGGCCAGTGTCATGCCGAGGGCCGGGAGCCAGCCGTAGAACCAGAAAAGGCCGGCCACCGCAGCGATCGGCAACGACACCATGGGGAACAGAAGCGCCCACCAGACCGCGAGGAACACCGCGATCACCGCCCAGCCGATCGCGGCGAGGAACAGAGTTGCGAGGTCCTCAAGGGGATCGCGGCGGGTCCGGACCGTGGTCGTGGTTTTGGTCGTCGTGCTCACTGCTTCACCTCGGATTCGTCGAACAGCCCCAGCTCACTGGGGCGCTGCCTGCGCGGGAGGTCTTTGACCTTGCGGCGCTTGGACTTGCGCACCCGATCCGCTGCCGCCTGCACGATCGGATTCACTTGCGGTGCCTCCTGTTTGGTGCTCATGCGGCCCAGTCCCCGCCGTCGGGGTCGTAGCCGTGGCCGAACACCTCTCCGGTCTCGGCGAGGATGTTCACCGCGATACCGATCGGGTCGAGTCCGCGGGCTTCGAGCTGGCAGCGGCGACGGCTGTGCAGGTCGATGACATCGGCGTATTCGCTGGTGCGCTTGCTCATTTCGGGTTCTCCTGTTCATCGGGGGCACCGCAGCGGTCGCAGCGGCGAAGGGTGTTCGTGGAGGGGAAGCGGTGGCCGCGCAGGTCGCATTTGGCGGTGATGGCGCAGCCGTCGCAGGTGATCCGGTCACCGTCGTAGAGCCAGCCGTTTCGGCCGGCGGCGAGGTAGTAGGCGGCGTGATGGGTGGAGGTGAAGCAGACCGCTTCCCCGGCAGCGTCGGTGTAGAGGTCCCCGCAGTTATCGCAGTAGATGACCACGTGGTTTTCGGTGACGAGTCCGCGTTTCATGCCGCCACCGGACCTGTGTAGCCGTCGCCGGGGATGTCATCACCCAGGTCGTCGGGGTCGAAGTCGCTGTAATCAGCGGCCGGGGCGAAATCGGTTGCCGGGGAATACATGTCCACGATCGCGTCGGCCTGCTCGTCGGAGATCCAGAACGCACGCACCCGCACGAACTCGGTGGTTCCGTCTTCGCCGACGTAACCGACACCTGGCGTGGTCTCAGGGATCTTGTCGCACAACGCTCCTCGATCCCTGGCACCCTGCCCGTGCACCATCGCGGTCTGTGTCGGCTCGTCCAGGCGCAAGCCGACACGCACCGGAAACAGCTGCCGGTTGGGCATCGTCTCCTTGGACGGGTCCTGAAGGGCCGCGATCACCGAGACACCAGCAGCGCGGCCCTTGGACTGCAACATGCCCGTCAGACGCCGGAACTCGTTCTGCTCGTCACGGTCGGCATACGACGACAGCGACGCGGCCTCATCGATGACGATCACGATCAACGGTTCATCCGGTGACGGCACCAGCTTGCGGACCCCTGCGGCACGCATGCGGGCCAGGCGTTCGTCCATCTCGGTCACGGCCTCGCGCAGCATGGCGAGGATGGTGGAGGCGTCGACGGCGAAGCGGACGAACAGCCGGTTTTCACCGCGTCCGAACTCCACACCGCCTTTCGGGTCGGCCATCCACACATCCACGAACCCGGCTTTGATCGCCGGGCCCAGGCCGGCCAGGATCGACCACAACACACTGCCCTTACCCGAACCGGTGGCACCGGCAAGAAGGATGTGTGAGTACAGGATCCGCAGCAGCCACGGCGCGCCGTCCTCACGGACACCCACCGGAACCGCTTCCAGGTCGACACCGGCAGCCACCGTGGCGGGGTCGGTGGTGACCGATTCGGCCAGTGTGTCGTGAACGCGGAGTTCCAGCCGCACCCAGCCCGGAGCAGGCGAGGACGCAGTGACCTGTTCGACACCGACGTGGTCAGCGATGCGGGAGCGGGTGTCGTCGTTGGTCCAGTCGGACAGGGTTTGCCCACCGCGCATCAGCAGGTCGACGGTCAGGCCGTGGCGGGAGTAGTCCCACCACTCGACGCGCGGGAACCCGGTCTCGACCGAGCCGAGCTTGAGCAGGGAGAACATCAGTTGTGCGTGGGCCGTGGAGGCGAACGACACGATTGCCGGGCGAAGAATCTCCGGGGCCTCGGCCAATTCGTTTTCCAGGCTCACCGCGGTGGTGGTGGCGGGACGGCGGCCCCACGGCAGAATGTGCGCCGCGAACACCAGCGCCCCTACCGCCGACGCCGCGACCGGAACCATGTCGACGACAGTCATTGCCAGGGCTCCTTCGAGTTGTCGAGGCCGCACAGCAGCTGACAGCCCTGCACATCCGCCGGAGGCAACCCCGGCTCGTGGCAGAACATGGTGCAGCCGGAATCCGGTGCGGCGGGGGAGGGTTCGTCGTCGCACAACATCACGCAGCCCGGTTTGCCGGTGGCGTGTTCGACAGCGGCCGGAGCCACCTCGTGGCGCGGACCGAACGCCAAGAAGCCGGCCACACCGAGGGCAGCGGCGGTGACGGCGAGCGTGGCAGCACCCACGGTCACAGCACCAGTGGTTTCCATGACAAATCAGCTCCCGATCGGGACGGACACCGGCAGCAACGGCTGCGCGGGTCGAGAAACAGGAATCGGTTGCGCCACAGCCACCGCAGGCACAGAAGGCACCATCGGGGCAGGCGCGGCAGGTTCGGGCTCCACAGTTTCGCGGTCGTCTTCGGCAGCGGCGGGAGCATCCTGTTCGGACTCGGCCACCGCAGCGACGGGAGCCGAATCATCTTGGGCGGCACGGAACAGCACTGCCAGGCCGTGCGTGTCCACGAGCAGCGATATTGGGGCGATGGCCGCCACGATCGCGCACAGCCACGCGGGTAGCTCTTTGCCAGCGGCTACGGCGTGGATGCTGTTGCCCGCCACCGACACCAGCGCCCCGACCACCAGAACCCAGGTGAAGAACTTGCGTTCCGCCGACTTGGCCAGGACCAAAGCGCCGGCGGTGGCCTGAACGATCGTGCCGTCGATGATCAGTGGGAACAGCCATGCATCCGACGCCGGAATATGCGCCAGTTTGGCCAGATCCCGCAGCGTGGCGAACGACAAGCGGAACGCGGCAGCGCCGACGCCCACGATCACCAGGACCGCGAACACCCGCGCCGCACGCATTCCCCGCTCAGGCGTGAACATCAGGCAGCCTTTTCCGCCGCCAGCCGCTCCGCCACGTCGTGCATCATCAGGATCTGCGGCAGCTGCTCAGCGAGGGTGCGAGCATCCTCGATCGACAGATACAACCGCGCATACCCGATGACCTCGTGGTTCATCTCCACGCTCACAGAGGCCCGGAGCGGCCCCGATGCGGTATCGCGCGCCGGGCAGTACTCGGCCTCGATGCCATCGAACTTGCTGATGTGTGCGCT